>JANLFZ010000083.1:14688-16350 GCA_024653385.1 Thermoguttaceae bacterium
CACGATGGTCATCCTCACGGTACAGCGCGAGGAATGATCATCGACCATTGCGAGCGGGCTCATTGCGTCTGGCCGTACTTGCGCAGGTACTGCTTGACCCGCACCTTGCGCGCCGTGTTGGCCGAACTCATGTACCGCACCGTACCGAAAATCGGCCGCTTGGGCCCCCACGGCCGGTCGTAGCGGCCCAAGACCCAAAAGATGCCGGAGTACGAATTCGGGTCGCGGCCGTCGAGGGCGTACTTGTTGTTCAGCTCGATCATCACCTCGATCGCATCGCGGGGCGTGGCGGTCCATTGGAGGATTTTCTTGCCCCAAAGCATGCGCAGGTAGTTGTGAAGCCGCCCCTCTCGGACGAGTTGGGTCTGGGCCGCGTTCCAGAGCCGATCGTGGGTTTGGGCCCGTTCGAATTCGTCGAGGGAGTAGACGTATTCGCGGGGGTCGCGCGCGTGCTCGGCGAGCGTCTGCTGCGCCCAATCGGGGAGCGACTCGAAACGGTCGTAATCGTCGCGCCGGGCGGTCATGGTGAAGCCCAGTTCGCGCCAGGTGACCAGTTCGTCGAGGAAGGCCTCGGCCGGCGGGCTCATTCCCCACCAACCTTCGGACGAGCCGTCGGCGCGCTCGCCAAGCCGGCCGGGTGTCCAATCCTCTGCCTCGGCCAAAGCGGCGAAGACCTCGTGCGCCGAGAGGTGCCCGAAGTGCAAGTAGGGCGATAGGCCGCTGGTGACGTCGTCGTCCGGATGGTTCCTCCCGGCGGGGTACTTCGCAAGGTTTTCGGCAAGGAAACGCTTCCACGCGCGGGCAGCGGCCTGGCTTCCGCCGGGGGTTCCCGCCGGCGGGACGGTCCGGTCGATCGGCAGCCCAACCACCGCCGCCGGGGCGATTGGCGGTCTCTCGGCCGTGCGACCATGTTGAAGCACGCCCGACTCCGAAACGAGCGACGGACACGGCGGCAGGCGGATCCGTGCCAGGGGGTCGCGCCGTGGACGGTCCAACAGGTGCTCAGGCAGCGTGCGCTGAAGGAACCGCCGGAACGAATGCGCGGTCGGGAACACGCGGTCGGCCGCGCGCAGCGGGAGCAGCCCGTTCGAATCGACCGCCTCGATCAGCGTCCCGAGCCGCCTTGCCACAGCGTCGATCTGGCTGACGTGTTCGCGCAGCGGGAAATCGTCGGTCACGACCACGCATGCGTGCCGGCCCAGCGCGAGGGCCGCCTCTCGGGCCGCTCCCGGCGTCGCTTCGACGTAGGGGTGGTAGAGCACGCCGGGGCGGTCGAATCGCCGTGCGTTTTCCGCCATCCCGTCGAGCACGAACCGGTGGTGGCGCACACTGTCCCAACGCCGCCCGCAGGGAAGCGTCTCGAACACCACCAGCGGCCGGTTCAATTCGACGCTCCAAGCCACGGCCCGGTCGAGACTGAAGTTCCAGCCCGCGCGGCGGAAAGCGTTCATCCAGTACAAGACGAACTCGCCCGACGCCTGGGGTGATGCGGCGTTGACCGGCCGAATTCGGCAGGCAGGCACTTCCGTCGTTCGATCGCGCGCGGGCATAGCAATCGTCAAGACCCGGCAGCGGAGGAAAGGAGTTTCGCCTGCGCATCACGGTCCGCCGCGAGAAAGCGTCCGACGTGCTCGTGGTGAGCCCCGACGGCCAGGCGAAACT
>JANLFZ010000084.1:0-4949 GCA_024653385.1 Thermoguttaceae bacterium
TGGCGCCGCGCCAGCTCGAGGCATTCGCCGGTAGGGCCCGACTGGTTGTCCCGGTCGCTGTACAGGTCGATCAGGGCTTGGAGTCGGGCCATGCCCTCCTCGGGATCGGCCTGGGCCGCGTGGACCGCACGCATGTAGGCCCGCTCGATCGGCAGGAGGCCCTCGCCGCCGAGGCGGCCCTTGGCGGGCGAGGTCAACCGGCGCTCGCGCGTGTACAACTCGATCTCGCGACGGAAACGCCGCAAGTGCTCCGCCCGGGGGTCGGCGGGAAACCGGCTCAGGAACTCGTCGATGTCGTGCTGTTCGAACAGGAACGATTCGATGGTCTTGTCGGCGGTTCGCCGCACGATCCGTTCGTAAAGGTCGTCGGCCGACAGCGGCCGGAGGAAGTACCACGCACCGACCCCGATGGCCATCAAGGCAGCCGCAAGAATCCACGTTTGCAGCGAGATGATGGCCGAGGGCGGCCGTTCGGGCTCGTAGCGGTCGAGGTCTTCCTCGTCCAAGGCGACGAACGTGCCGGCGACGGTTGGCTTCCCGGGAACCGTGCGAGGGGTTGTAAGCGCGCGGCGAACCGGTTCCGCCGCAACGGGGACCTCGGAATCGTCCCGTGTCTCCGCGAGATCGCCGCCCGAAGGGCGGCCGGCCGGCGCCACGGAGCCTGGCACCGAACGCGATGGCGACTCTTCGGCGGCGGTGGGACCCAAGGGGACGGGCGGCTCGAGGTCGTGTCGTCGGGTCGGCGCCGCCGGCGCGGCCGATGGCGCTGCCGGGGGGCCCCAGGAGTCGCCGGCCAGCCGCGTCGGGGGAAGTTCGTCCGCGACCGGTGCCGCCGGCGGCGATGAATCGGCTGGTGCCGCGGGCGCGGGCCGGGCCGGTGCCTGGGGCCCCGACGCGGGAGCCGCTGCCGATGCATCCGCGCCGCCGGCCAGGGCCCGCAGCATCGCCTCCAAACGCCGCGCCAAGAGCGTGGCGTTGGCGATACGCTTCTCGGGGTCTTTCTCCAGCAACTGGGCCACGATGAGTTCGAACTCCTCGGGCACGTCGGGGGCGTAGCGGCGCACGGGGTCGGGAATGGCCGAGCGCTGTTTGTCGAGCATCTCGGCCAGCGACGAGGCCCGAAACGGCGGCCGTCGCGCCAGCAGGGCGTACAGCACGCCGCCGAGACTGTACAGGTCGGTGCGCGGTCCGACCGGTCGGGCGTCGGCCTGCTCGGGCGCCATGTACTCGACCGTCCCCAGCACGCTGCCGGCCGCGGTCATCCGCGAATAGCCGTACAGCCGCGCGATGCCGAAATCCGAGAGCTTGACCCGACCGTCGGGCGTCAGCAACAGGTTGGCCGGCTTGATGTCGCGGTGGATCACCCCGCGATCGTGCGCGTGACGCAACGCCCGGCATATTTGGATGCCCATCTGGGCCACCTCGCGCCAATCGAAGCGACGGCCGCGGCGGATCTCTTCTTCCAGGCTGCTGCCCTCGACCAGTTCCATCGCATAGAACAAGATGCCGTCTTGCTCGCCGAAGCCGAACAACTGGACGATGTTCGGGTGGTAGAGCTTGCGAAGCGTCTCGATCTCGGCCTCGAAGCGCTGGCGGAAGCCCTCCTCTTGCGACAGGCCGGCCGCGAGGGTCTTGATCGCGGCGGGTTCGTCGGTCTCGACGTGGACAGCCCGATACACGGCCCCCATCCCGCCCCGGCCGAGCGTCCCGATGATCCGGTAAGGCCCCAGTTGCTCAGGAATCATGATCGCCCTGATCGGCTAGCCGCTTGCTCTCCTTCATGGTAACCTTGCGCGGTCGGGCTGAGGAGTCGCATCATCGTGAAACCTGAGACAGCCAGGCCCTGCGGCCTGTTGAACGTGCACAAACCGGCCGGGATGACCTCCCGCCGGGTGGTGGACCTGGTCCAGCGGCTTGCCGCGCCGGCCAAAGCGGGCCATGCAGGGACGCTCGACCCACTGGCTTCCGGCGTGCTCGTGGTGTGCGTCGGCGCAGCCACGCGGCTTATCGAGTACGTGCAGCAGATGCGCAAGTCATACGCCGCCACGTTCCTGCTGGGACGGTCGAGCGATACGGACGACATCGAGGGTGAGGTGGTCGAACGGGACAATGCCCCGGTCCCCACCCTGGCGCAGCTCGTCGAGGCCGCGGGCCGGCTGACCGGCGAGATTCTCCAGCGTCCGCCCGCCTATTCGGCCGTGAAAATCAAGGGACGCCGCGCCTACGACCTCGCCCGGCGCGGCGAAGCCGTCGCGCTCGAGCCGCGTCGGGTCATCGTCTACCGGATCGAGATCGAGGCGTATGCGTATCCTGAATTGCGCATGCGGGTCGATTGCGGGTCCGGGACGTATATCCGCGCCTTGGGGCGGGACCTGGCGGCTTCGCTGGGGACCGCCGCCGTGATGTCGCAGCTGGTACGGACCGCGATTGGAGCGTTCTCTCTGGCCGAGGCGGTCGACCCATACTCCCTCACGGCGGAGAACTGGCGGCGCGCTTTGTTGCCTCCCTTGCGGGCAGTGGAGCATTTGCCCCAAATCGCGCTGTCGGGCGACGAAGTGGCCCGGTTGCGGCGCGGGCAGACGATTGCCCGTTCGGGCGACTACCCGGCCGGCCAACACATGGCGGGCGTCGGGCCAGATGGCGCTTTGGCGGCGATCGTCGCTCGGTGCGGGCCGGGGCGGCTGGGGCCCCTTCGGACCTTTGCCCCCGACGGATAGGGGCTCACCGCGGGACCTTGCTCATGCCAGGCCGCCCAGAAGAACGCCGATGCCGTAAGCGGCCGTGGCCGCCAGTCCTCCCACCAGCAGCATCTCCAGTCCCGAGACGAGCCAATGCCGCCCGGTAATTCGCACCTTCGCTGCCCCCAGCGCGAAAAGCGTCACCCCGGTGGCGACACTGGCGGTGGCAAACGTGGGAATGGGTAGCGCCGGCATCAGTTGCACCAACACGTACGCCAAGAGAGGCACCAGTCCGAACACGGCAAACGAAAGGAACGTGACCACCGCGTTGGCCAGCGGCGATTCATCGTTGCCGAGGATCCCCAACTCCTCGACCATCATGATGTCGACCCAGGCCTTCTTGTGCCGAGCGAAGATATCGACCACGGTCCGGGCATCCTCTTCGGAGATGCCCTTGGCCACGTAGAGTTCGATCATTTCGCGTTGTTCGCCTTCGGGGTAGTGCTCGACCTCCCATTCCTCGCGGCGTCGTTCGGCCCGGTGGTACTCCTGTTCCGATTTCGTGCTCAGGTAATCGCCCACGGCCATCGACAGCCCGTCGGCCACGACGTTGGCAAGCCCCAGGATCAGCACGATACCGGGCCTGAGTTGGGCGCCGGCCACGCCGGCCACCACGGCGAAGGTCGTGACGATTCCGTCGAGTCCACCGTAGACGGCCGACTTGATGTATTGGCCGGCGCCGTCCTGGTGCGACTCCTCGCCGGAAGGCGGACCATCGTGGGCCGCGGCCGAGGCCTCGCGGTCGGCGCGACGAAACGCCTCGCGGGCCTTCGCCAAATCGCGGGAAAGACGCATGGCAATCGAGAAGGAAACTACTCGAAAAAGGGACGAATGGACTATCGGCGACAAGGCCGCTAAAGTGTAAGGCTCCGCTGGGGCCGAGTCAATCCGCCCGCGTCGTCAGGGCTGTGCCGGCTGACCGACCGTTCCCGGGGACTGTCCCCTTCGGGCGTGAAGGGGACACTCCCATTTTCTCGGCAGGACCGCTGCCGGGCAGGCGTTCTCGGATCGGAGAAAAAGCGGGTGCCGGCAGCGGTCAAAAAGTGGCACGCCGTCCGGGCGACCTCCCAGAATCGTGCAATCCCATTTAGCGCACGGCCGAATCGGAGTCCATCGAGCGTTGCCGTTGGGGCCGCGCCGACCCGGCTTGGGTCGGAGAGGCGCGCCAGCCCTCGGCCTCGGCGGGTCGGGACCGGACGCGCAGCTCGTTGCGAACGCTGTAGATTCCCGGTTCAAAGAGGGCCAGTTGTTCGGCCAGTCCCCGGTCGCGTTCCGAGACGACCTCGCCCCGGAGTGTGGCCGTGGTGCCCGCCAGGAATACTTCGATCCGGTTGGCTGGGTGAAGGGCCGGCGAGGCCTGAAGACGCTGAGCCACTACCTCGCTGGCGTCTTGACGCTGGGGTCCATGATAATCGAAGCCGATCTCCAAGGGCGGATCGTACATGCCGGTACGTCGCTGGGCCACGGGGGGCAAGGGGCGGTTGGCCGCGGGAGCCGATTCGATGCGCACGCTCGGCAAGCTGGGGCGGGCTGCCATGCCCGTGCCCTGTCTTGAACCGATGAACCGGCCCGGTTGCAGCCCGCCAACGAAGGAACTGCTTCCCCGGCGTCGAATGAACCTCTCGTTTCCCTGGAGCACGCCGACCCCGCCCGTGTCGAGCGTCGACGAACTGCCTCCCAGAGACATCGACGACGAGCCACGTGTCATGTCTCCGATTGGGCTGGGCCGATTGAGCCTCTGGGCCTTCAATTCGCCCAGACCGCACAACATCAGGATAGCCAGCCAGAGCGGCAACAGGACCCGGGGCATGGCGATCATTCCTTGGGGCGCTAAAGGCACGTTGGTCCAGGCAGGAGGCGAACCAGTCGCCAGGGGGATGGCGCGACGGAACCGGGGGTTTCTTCGATTCTAAGCTATCCCCGCAGAGCGTGCAATGCGTGGGCCCCCGGACCGGCCATTTTGGCGAACCGTCCTAGCGGCGGTGGACGAGGTTTTCTACCCCCAGGCGGAAGATGATCCACAGGGCCGCGGCGGCCTCCTTGGGGTCGATCTTCGACGAGCCCTTGCGGCGATCGACAAACACAATGGGCGTCTCGCCGAACCGGGCCCCCAGACGCTTCAGCCGCCACAGGATCTCCTCTTGAAACGAGTAGCCGCGCGATCGGATCGCTTGGAAATCGAGCCTGGCCAGCGTCGACACCCGGTAGCAG
>JANLFZ010000084.1:4959-10897 GCA_024653385.1 Thermoguttaceae bacterium
GTAGCAGCGGAACGCACCGCTGCAATCGCTTGCCGAAAGCCCCAAGAGCCACCGGGCGTAGAGGTTCACGGCCCGGCTCATGAGGTGCCGGCGAAGCGGCCAACCTTGAATCGCCCCGCCGGGCACATACCGGGACCCGATCATGACATCGACCGGTGGCCGGTCCGGCGGATCCATGCCGGCGACCAGATCGGGTAGGCGGTTGGGAGGGTGGCTGAAATCGGCGTCGAGATTGGCCATGTAGGCATAGCCTTGCTCGATGGCATAGCGCATCGCGGCGATGGTTGCCGTTCCGAGTCCCAGCTTGCCCGGCCGATGGATGCAGCGGATTCGGGTATCGCGCGCGGCTTGCTCATCGCACCACTGACCGGTGCCGTCGGGCGAATTGTCGTCGACGACCAAGAGATCGGCCTTGGGGAGGTTTTCGAGGATCTCGTCGACAAGCCGAGGCAGGTTTTCGATCTCGTTGTACGTGGCGACGGTGACGAGGGTCTTGCCCTGGTCGGACATAGCGTTCTCCCGATGAACCTTCTATTGGCCGGCGCTCTCGTTACAATACACCATCCCGCCTGATCCCGTATGGGTGGCGCTCCCAGATCGCCGTGGAACACGGAAGTCGCGATTCGCTCGGCGCAAAATCCTCTGCATGCCATGATCCGCCCTTCAAGTTTACCCGTTTCGACCCTTGTCAAGACTAGCACCAAGGAGGGGGGCGACAATGCCCAAGATGGTTGTTGCATCTACAACCGTTCGTTCTGGAGTGCCTTCACCGCCAACACCTTGGTTGCCATAACCCTGGGCTTGACTTACCGATATGCAGATTTCGTCGCGTATCTGGGTGGTACGGAACTGCATTTGGGGTGGATCGTCGGGGTGGGGATGGTGGGCAGTGTCGCGACGCGTCTGTGGCTTGGCGCAGGGATCGACCGGCACGGTCCGCGCATCATGTGGCTTGCTTCGCTTGCCCTGCTGACGATCTCCAGTCTGGCCCATCTGGCCATTGCGAAGCACGACGGCGTGGCGATCTATCTGGTGCGGATCGCGTTTTCCACCGCGTTGGCCGGCGTGTGGAGCGCGTCGACCACGTTTGTTTCGGCGCGTGTGGCGGTTCCCCGCATGGCCGAGGTCATCGGCATGTTGGGGACCTCGGGTTTCCTGGGCATCATGTTGGGGACGCAACTGGGCGACTGGCTTTGTGCCGGGGTCAATGGGAACCGGGGGCCGATCGACCGCATGTTCATTGCGGCGGGGCTTTTCGCGGCCGCGGCCGCGCCGTTTGCGTGGCTGGCGACCCAGGGGTACGTCCGGCCCGCGGACCACGCGCGCGGCCCGCTGCTCCCGGTGGTGCGGCGTCATCAGACGGGCATGGCGCTGGTGCTGGGACTGGTGGCCGGCGCGGCGATCTCGCTGCCGGCGACGTTCTTGCGCGCGTATGCGGCGGAAGTGCACATCGTGCGCATCGGGCTGTTTTTCGCGGTTTGCGCGATGGTGGCCTTGATCAGCCGGGTCACCGCGCGGCGTTTACCCCAACGTCTTGGTCTGCCGCGCATGATCGTGTTTGGCTTCGCGGCCATGGCCGCGGCGCAGCTTACGTTTATTCCGGTCTCGAAGGAGTGGCACCTGATCGTTCCCGGGCTGCTGGCGGGCTTGGCGCAGGCGATCCTCTATCCTACGATCGTTACGGCCAGCAGCAGCCCCTTTCCGTCGCGATACCGGGGCTTGGCCACGACGTTGATCCTGGCGGCCTTCGACCTGGGGCAGGTGGTCGGGGCCCCGGCGGCCGGCGCGGTGCTCCATTACAGCCAGGCTTTGGGGTTGCCGAGCTATCCCTCGATGTTCGTGGCCATGGCGGCGGCGCTGGTCCTGACGGGGGCATGGTACGCGGTTTGGTGCGCCAGGCCGCGATCGTGACGCGAACCGTGGAAGGATTAGAACATGCAGACGCACAGCACGGGAACCTGTCGGCTCTTGGTGGCGGCAATCGTGGGTTGGATCGGATGCGCGGCGCTGGCCGCCGAGCCGGAGACCTTCGCGCGCAAGGAGGTGATTTACGGGCGCAAGGACGGCATGGCCCTGACGCTCGACGTGATCACTCCCAAGAAGACCAACGGGGCGGCGGTCGTCTGGGCCGTCAGCGGCGGCTGGTACTCGTCGCACGACGCGATCCGACCCCAGTTCGTCGCCGCGCTGTTGGACCGGGGCTACACGGTCTTCGCGGTCGTCCACGGGAGCCAGCCGCGCTTCACCATCCCCGACGCCGTGGCCGACATGAAACGCGCGGTCCGTTTCATCCGGTACCATGCCAAGGACTACGGCATCGACCCGAATCGCATCGGCGTGACCGGGGGTTCGGCGGGCGGACACCTTTCGCTGATGCTGGGCACGTCGGGCGACGACGGCAATCCCCAGGCCAAGGACCCCATCGACCGCACGTCGTGCCGGGTCCAAGCGGTGGCCTGTTTCTTCCCGCCCACTGATTTCTTGAACTACGGCGCCGAGGGCAACGTGGCGTTGGGGACGGGCGTGCTCAACGGGTTCAAGGCGCCGTTCGACTTCCGCGAGATCGACCCGAAGACCCGAAGCTACGTGCCGATCACCGACCCGAAGCGGGTCATGGAGATCGGACGTTCGATCTCGCCGGTCACCCACGTGACCAAAGACGATGCCCCCACGCTGATCATCCACGGCGACGCCGACAAGCTCGTGCCGATCCAGCAAGCCGAGCGGATCATGGCGAAGTTCAAGGAGGCGGGCGTGCCGGCCGAGTTGGTCGTCAAGCCCAAGGCCGCCCACGGATGGCCCAAACTCGACGCCGACATGTCCACGATCGCCGACTGGTTCGACAAGCACCTGGCCAAGCGCTCGTGATCGGGTCACTCTCGCGGCTTGAGGATGATCGCGCCCAGGGGGGGCAGGTTGACGGGAATCGACGCGGGCCGTCCGTGGTGGCCTTCGGCCGTGGCCATCACGCCCGGGCCGTTGCCGATGTTCCCGCCGCCGTAGTACATCGAATCGCTGTTGAAGATCTCCTCGTACCAGCAGAGCTTGGGCACCCCGAGGCGGTGTCCCATGCGGGGCACCGGCGTGAAGTTGCACGCGATCACGAGGAAATCGTTAGGGTCCTTGGCGCGCCGGAGGTAGCTCAGCGTGCTCTCTTCCCAGTTGTGGCAGTCGATCCACTCGAAGCCGTGATAGTCGAAATCGACTTCGTGAAGGGCCTTTTCCTGCTGCAAGAGGCGGTTCAGGTCGGCCATGCACTTCTGCACGCCGCGATGCGTGTCCCACTGGAGCAGGTCCCACTGGAGGCTTCGGTCGTAGTCCCACTCGTTCCACTGGCCGAACTCGCCGCCCATGAACAAGAGCTTCTTGCCCGGATGGGTCCACATGTAGCTTAGCAGCAGGCGCAGATTGGCGAACTTCTGCCAAAGATCGCCCGGCATCTGTCCCAGCAGCGAACCTTTCATGTGAACCACTTCGTCGTGCGACAGGGGCAGGATGAAGTTCTCGTGGAAGGCGTAGATCAGGCTAAACGTTAGTTCGTCGTGGTGGTACTTGCGGTGGATGGGGTCGTGCCGGATGTACGAGCGGGTGTCGTTCATCCAGCCCATGTTCCACTTCATGCTGAACCCCAGGCCGCCGGTATAGGTCGGGCGCGAGACGCCGGCCCAAGCCGTCGACTCCTCGGCGATGGTCAGCACCCCAGGGAACTGGAGGTGGGCCTGCTCGTTGAACTCCTTGAGGAAGGCGATGGCCTTGAGGTTCTCGCGGCCGCCGTACTCGTTGGGGAGCCAGTCGCCGGGCTTGCGGCTGTAGTCGAGGTAGAGCATCGAGGCCACGGCATCGACGCGCAGCCCGTCGACGTGGTACTTGTCGAGCCAGAACAGGGCGTTGGCCACCAGGTAGTTGCGTACCTCGTGCCGACCGTAGTTGAAGATGAGCGTGCCCCAGTCGCGGTGTTCCCCCTGGCGCGGATCGGCGTGCTCGTACAGGTGCGTGCCGTCGAAGCGGGCCAACCCGTGGCCGTCGCGCGGGAAATGCGCCGGCACCCAGTCGATGATCACGCCGATGTCGTTCTGATGGCAGACATCGACGAAATACATGAAGTCCTGGGGCGTCCCGTACCGCGCGGTCGCCGCGTAGTAACCGACGGTCTGGTATCCCCAGCTCGCCGAGAGCGGATGTTCGCTGACCGGCAACAGCTCGACGTGCGTGTAGCCCATCTCTTTGACGTACTCGACGAGCTGATGGGCGATCTCGCGGTAGCTCATCCACCGGTGGGGGTCGTCCTTGGGGCGCCGCCAACTGCCCAAGTGGACCTCGTAGATCGAGATGGGCCGATCGAGCCAGTGGATCGTCGGCCGGCGCTGCATCCATGCCTGGTCGTGCCAGTGGTACCGATTCAGATCGATCACCTTCGAGGCGGTTCGCGGCGGGACCTCGGCGCCGAATCCCACCGGATCGGACTTCTCGAACACCTCGTCGTGGTGGCGCACGAGGTACTTGTACAAGGTGCCCTCGCTGAGGCCGGGAACGAAGAGTTCCCAGAACCCGCTGGGGATGTGCTTGCGCATGGGGTGGCGGCGGCCGTCCCAGTTGTTGAAGTCGCCGATGACGCTGACGCTGGTCGCGTTGGGCGCCCAGACCGCGAAGTTCACTCCCTCGACGCCGTCGATGGTCCGCAACTGGGCGCCCAGGCGTTCGTACAAGCGCCAGTGTCGGCCCTCGTTGAGCAGGTGGAGATCGTAGTCGGTCAACAGATGGGGAAAGGCGTACGGATCGTGCATGGTCACCTTCTTGCCCCCTTCGTCGGCGATCCGCAGCATGTACCGCGGCGACCCGTTGCCGTCGGTCATCGGACAGATCGCCTCGTAGAAGCCGGCCGGGTGAATGCGGCGCATGGGCAAAGGCGGCTCGCGGTGGGCGGGGTCGACGACCCACGCCTGGCGCGACTGCGGCAAGAACGCCCGCACCGCCAAGGCCCGGCGTCCCGATTCATCCACCTCGTGTGGCCCGAGTAGCTCAAAGGGGTTCTCGTATCGGCCCTCAACCAGTCGGCAGACCTTCTCCAACGGCACCGTCGTTCGCACACCAACCTCCTTGCACAGAATATGATCCTGTCACGTCACCGGCGACCGGCTGCCCCTCAGTCGTTCGGCCAGCCAGCGGCGCATTCTGGCGGCGAGACCTTTGGCGCGCCATTGTACCGGCCGGGACGATGAGGAAGAAACCGGTCTGGTCGCCCGCCGCCGACCGCTTTCCACAGCACGACGGCTGCGAACCGGATGCGGCGGGTCGAGACGGTACGTGCGACAATCCACTTCATGAACCTGCATCGCCCGATCGATCCGTTGCCACAGATCGAGGTTCTTGACGGGCACCATCTGTCCGAAACACTCCCAGCGCCAACCGTTCTTGCGCCACTCGGCGAGGCCATTGCGGATCCCTTCCCGCACGTGAACGCTTGCCGTGATCAGGGTAACCCGACTGGGGCAGTCGAGCGCCTCGAGGCCCCGAACCACGGTCAGCAGTTCCAAGCGATCCCCCCGGGCGTCGGGCTCGACATCGCCTGCCTCGAACCGAAACGACCCATCCACGGACCGCAGCACGAACCGCCAGCGGCCTGGTTCCGTGTCCCCTCCGACATCGGAGAACAGAAGGTAATGGGGTAACGAAGCGTTCATCAAGTCGCGGTCGATCGGAGTTTGCGGTTTCCCAAGGGCGTGTTACACTCAAGACCACTCCTGGATAGGAAATCGCTTCCATGCCGCTCCTCGCGCGGGTGCGCGGGGATTCCATGACTCGCTTCACCCCCGTTTGCCTTGCTTATCGGCAGCAATGCCCTAGGCACCGTAGTTTATCTCGCTTTCGCATTTTATGCCAGGTCTACCGAACATTCGGCCGAACCGAGCCGCTCGAAACCGCGACGTCTGCCGAGCGC
>JANLFZ010000084.1:10907-16275 GCA_024653385.1 Thermoguttaceae bacterium
CTCGGCAACTCACACGTTGGCATACAGATAAGGCACGGCCATGCGAATGACCCTTCGACGTTTCACCCTGCCCTTGCGTCACGTCTTCACGATCTCGCGCGGATCGACCGAAGTGTACCGCGCCTTGGTGGTCGAATTGGAGCAGGACGGCCTTCGGGGATACGGCGAGGCGGGCGAGTCGGACTACTACGGGGCCACCTTCGAAGGCATGACCGCCGCGCTCGAGAGTGTCCGCCCCCATCTCGAGGCCACTCGACTGGAGGACCCTGCCTCGCTCTGGGACCAGCTTCGGCCACGGCTCGGCTCGAACCCCTTCGCCCAGTGCGCCCTGGATCTGGCCGCCCACGACCTTTGGGGAAAACTGCGCGGCCAGCCCGTGTGGAAACTGTGGGGACTGGAAATCGACGATCGGCTTCCGCCGACCGATTACACCATCGGGCTGGACACCATCGAAACGATGGTCCGCAAGCTGGAAGAGCGTCCTGGCTGGCCGATCTACAAGATCAAACTAGGCACGGCCGACGACCTGGCGATCGTTCGGGCGCTTCGGGGCCGCACCGACGCGGTGTTTCGGGTCGACGCCAACTGTGCCTGGACGGCCGCCCAGACGCTGCGCATGGCACCCGCACTACGCGATTTGGGCGTCGAGTTCATCGAGCAGCCGCTCCCTCCGGACGCGTGGCACGCGATGCGCCAAGTGCGGCGCGAATCGGTCTTGCCCGTCGTCGCCGACGAGAGTTGCCAGGTCGAGGACGACGTCGACTGCTGCCTCGGGTTCTTCCACGGGGTCAATGTCAAGTTGGTCAAGTGCGGGGGGCTCACTCCCGCCCGGCGAATGCTCTTGCGCGCCAGGCAGTTGGGACTCCGCACCATGGTGGGATGCATGACGGAGACGACCGTGGGCATCTCGGCCATTGCGCAACTGTTGCCGCTATTGGACTATGTGGACATGGACGGCGCCCTGCTTCTGGCCGAGGACATTGCCACGGGCGTGAGGATCCAGCGCGGCCGGGTCCGCTTTCCCGACGAAAACGGCTGCGGCGTGCGATTGACCGTTGCCTAGAACGGCTCTGCCCGGGCGACTGCCCAGGCCAATAGCCCGACCCTCAGAACTCGACCAGGCCCGCTCCTTCGACCGTGGTGCAGGGCACGGCGGCCGGTTCGAGACGGCGGGGGCGGTAGTACCGGGCGGCAAGCGCCTTGCGCACCGCGGCGACGCTCTCCTTGCGGGCCAGGATCATCACGCACCCCCCCAAGCCCGCGCCGGCCAACTGCGCCCCGGCCACGCCGGGAACCGAGGTGGCGATATCGACCATCTCGTCGATCTCGGGGGTGCTGCACGCATAGAGGCCGGGCTGCATGGCCAGTTGCGCGCGCAACACGCGCTGCGGATCTTCGCTGGACAGGTCGGCGATCAGGGCCCGGAGCCGGTCGTCGGAGCAGTCGGCCTGCCAGGGCTGATAGGTTCCGTCGGGGCCCGGCCGGCTCACGCGGTCGCCGTCGTGGCTGATCCGCATCAGGTTGCCGAAGGCCTCGACCTGGCCCGCCTCCAACAGGCCGACACTGATGCGGCTCCGCTGGATTTCCGCGATGCCGAACAAGAGCACGCCGCGCGGGAAGTAACACGGCGGCTCGGCGTGCGTGGCGAAATTGGCTTTGACCAAATCCCGGTGTTGCTTGGTCAGCGTGTCGCGGAAATCCTTGCGCGTCATGACCTCGGGCACGCGAAGCAAAGCGCGGTAGATGTCGCTGGTGGCGCAGCCGAGCCGGGCCGGGTCCACGTCGCGCAGGTGCTCGACCGAGGCGGCCAGCTCCGGGCAACGCTGTTTCAACAGCGCCAGCCCCAGGTTGTACGCGGCGATCCGCGAATTGAACTGGTCGCGGGCCGAGGCGCTCTTGGCCGCCTTGATGTGGCTGTTGGCCACGATGAGTTGGTAATCGTCGGGGGCGTCGAAAACCCGCTCGACGCGGAAGGGCAGATAGCCGACGTGGGCGATCTTGCCTCGCTGGCCCAGGTAGATCGCCGCATGGTCGCCCGCCCCGCCCCGCGAGCCCACGAACCACTCGCCCTCGCCGCAGAGGTCGATGAACTGCTGGCTCGACAGATCGAAGCCGTTCAGCGCGATGGCCGCCTGGAGCGTGGCCACCACGAGCGTCGAGCTGCTGCTCAGTCCTGCGGCGATGGGCACGTTCCCCGAGACCGCCATGTTGACGCCGCGCACGCGCACATCCTCGTACCGGTGCTGAAGCCGCAGCATGGCCGCCTTAAGGTAATTCCCCCAATCGCCCGCGGCGACGTAGAGCAGGTTGCGCACCCAATCGCTGTTGACGAAATCGAGCCAGTCGCTCCAGGCGAACCGGCCGATGAGTTCGGCGATGCGGAACTCGACGGCCTTGAACTTGCCGGGCTGGGTGTTGACCGCCACGACCGTGTCGTCGTCGCGAAGCCCGGCCACGGCAATCGTCTCGCGGTCGATCGCCAGGAAGTTGGTCATGCCGCCGCGGTGGTCGATGTGCCGGCCCATCAGGTTCACCCGGCCGGGGGCGCGCACGATGCACACCTTCTCGAAGCGCTTGCCGTAACACTCCAAGACGCAGGCCAGATCGCGCAGCTTCTGCTGGTGGAGATCGTCGTGGCGGCCGTAGATCCGCGCAAGCCACCGCTTGACCGCGGGGCGGCGGGCCTCGATCCTGGCCAGCCACTGGCGCACCGTGGCATACTGCCCGGGACCCAGTGCCGGCCGGGCACCGGTCTCGACCGTCGCCTGCTGAAGCTTCTTGCGGCGGAGGTAGTCGTGGATCGCCAGCAATTCGTCGGGCGAATTGAAGCCCTGGACCCACTCGGCGCATGGCGCCGGGATGGCGCGGATGCGGTATCGTTGCGCCCCCTGCACGTCGCGCAGGCCCGCCAGCAGGCGGACCATGTCGGTGATGTAGTATTCGCCCTGGGCGTTGTCGTTGCGGATCATCCCCACGCCCTGGCAGAAGACCTCGGCCCGCATCAAGTACAGGCTCGGGTTGACTCCGGCGGCCATGCGGTCGATCTGCCGGCCCGAGTAGCGCTTGCCTCCGAGCGTCAGGTTGTACTTGTCGGCCTGGAGGATCTTGTCGAGCCGAGCCCGGTCGATTTCCGCCTGCGATCGGGCCAGCGCGACGAGTTCGCCGACGGCGGCTTGCTGCTTGTCCTCGCGTGGGATATGGCGGGCCACGGCCTCCAAGACCGCCTCGCGCGCGATGGGGCCGCCCCCGGCCAGTATCTCGCGGAGATCGTCGGCGATCATCTGCCGCGCGAGATCGACGCGCTCGAGGATGTCGAGGGCCTGACCCTCCTCATCCACGAAGACCCGGCCCGCCGAACCCTCCGTCGCCTTGCTCCTGGGGATCGTCAGCAGGGCCAAATCGGCCCGCTGCTTGACGTACCCGCTGACCAGGGCCTCCAGGGCGGGCTCCTCCAGGTACTTGTCGCCCATCGTCACCAGCACATAGCCCTGGTAGCCGATCGCCTGGATCGCCTCGGCGGCAATCTTGGCGGCGTGGCCGGTGCCCAATTGGGGTTCCTGGTGGACGAACAGCACGCCGGGGTGTTCTCGACTGACGGTCTCGAGAACCTGATCGGCCCGCGCCCCCACGACCACCAGGAAGCGGCGAAAACGCTGGCGTTTGAACGTGGCGATCAACCGGTTGATGGCGGGGACCGAGTCGATCTCGAAGCAGACCTTCACCAGGTCGGGCCGGCCCATGCGCGTGCCCTTGCCGGCGGCCAGCACGACGACCAAGGTTTGTTCGGGAATGCCGCGGGTGGTTTCCATCGAGACGTCCCCCAAGGAGCCGATCGGCCGATCGGCCGCGTCGCCTATTGTCGTCACCCGGCCGCCCGCCTGCAAGACGAACCCGACTCGGTCGAGCCGGCGGGGCCACCGGCCGGGGCTGGTCGATCGACCGGCGAGCGGATAGAACGGGTTTCAGACATTCTTCCCTTGCCCAAGGATCCACGGTCCCTTGTGCCATGTCCATTCTCGTTCTGAACGCTGGATCGAGCAGCGTCAAGTTCGGCGTCTTCGACTTCGACACCCTGGAGCCGACCGCGCGGGGCATGCTCGACTGGGCGGGTGCTGCCCGCCGCGCAACCATCACCCTGAAACCGCCGCACGGCGAACCGGTGCGACAAGAGATCGACGCCCCCGACTACCGGACCGGCGTCATCCACGCCCTGAAGATGCTAAAGCAGTGCCCGCCGCGACTTGGGGATCCTTCCTTCGTGGACCGGCGATTCCGCGTGGTCGGACACCGGCTCATCCACGGCGGCGAGGAGATACGCCGTCCGGTGGTGATCGACGCCCCGATGAAGAAGACCATCCGCCGGTTCATCCACCTGGCGCCGTTGCATATCCCCGCCGGGCTGGAGGCCATCGAGGCGGCCGAGACGGCTTTGCCGGGCGTGCTCCAGGTGGGGCTGTTCGACACCGCCTTCTTTGCCGACATCCCGCCGGCCGCCTACCTGTATCCCGTGCCGTACTCCTGGTACGAAGAGTGGGGCATTCGCCGCTTCGGCTTCCACGGCACGAGCCACGCGTATTGCACCGAGCGCGCGGCCGAGATGTTGGGAGCTGCCCCCGGTTCTTCACGGCCGCTCCGCCTGGTGATCTGCCATCTCGGGCAGGGCAGCTCGGCTACCGCGGTGCGCGACGGCGTGGCCATCACCAACACGATGGGCTTTACGCCCCTGGAAGGCTTCATGATGGGCACGCGCTCGGGCACGGTCGATCCGGGCATCCTGCTCTATGTGCTCCGCGAGAAAGGACTCTCGGTCGCGGAACTCGACGACATCCTGCACCACAAGTCGGGCCTGTTGGGCATCTCGGGACTCTCGTCCGACTTCCGCCAGGTCGAGGCAGCGGCCCTGGCCGGACACGCCCGGGCGCGGCTGGCCATCGATATCTATGCCTACCGCGTGCGCACGATGATCGGGGCCCTGGCCGTCACGCTGGGCGGGCTCGACGCGTTGGTCTTCACCGGCGGAATCGGCGAGAACTCGGTCTGGCTGCGCAGCGAGGTGTGCAAGGGACTGGAGTGCCTGGGCGTGCATCTCGACGCCCAGCGGAACGCCTCCGTGGCCCCCGATGGCGACGTGGCAACCGGGGACTCGCCCGCCCGCGTGCTCTTGATCCACACGCGGGAAGACTACATGATCGCCCGCGAGGCCCGACGGCTGGCCCTCGAGTCGCAACACGGGGGCGGCTAGTATTGGCCGCCGCCACACCAACCCGAAGCGCCAGCGAGGGCCCTTCGCTTGGCAGACGCGAAGGAATGGCGGGCCTCGCCAACAGTCACACCAGCCCGAAGCGCCAGCGAGGGCCGGAACCCGTCG
>JANLFZ010000085.1:0-2640 GCA_024653385.1 Thermoguttaceae bacterium
CATCTGGACTCGAAAAACGTTCACAGGTTGGGGACAATCCTTCGAACCGGATCCAACCCGTCTGCCCGAGCGATTCCGGCGGCGCCGGACATACCGTTGAGGACTGCCGAGAACCCCTCCGGTGTGCAATGCCCGCCAGCCCCAATGGGTATGCGTTCGGTTCGATTCGCCCGCGAGCGACGGCCGCCGATGCCGCGCGGCTGGCATCTTCCCGGATCCCGCCCCAGCTTGCCCGGCGAGGGCCGGCGTGCTGTAATGGGGGCGTACCGTTCGTCATCCGTAGGGCCTGTAAAACAACAAGTTGGGCAAACATGAGAGAGTAAATGAGATTGCGCAACTTGTTGTATTACAGGCCCGTACCATGCAGGAGACCGCTTCATGACACGATTCAACCGCCGCAGCTTTCTTAGGAACGCCGCCATCGCTGGTAGCGCCACGATCGCCTTGCCGATGCTCGGCGCCGGCCCGGTCCTGGGGGCCAACGATCGCATCTCGATCGCCGTGGTCGGCATCGGCGGCCGGGGTGGCTCGCACATCGACGCCTTCGCCCGAATGCAAGGCGTCCAGGTGACTTGGCTCGTCGATCCCGACAAGAAGTTCTTCCCCAGCCGGGCCAAGCAGGTGACCGACCGCGGCGGCAACGTGCCCAAGTGCGTGCAGGACCTCCGCGAGGCCCTCGACGACAAGAACCTCGACGCCATCTCGATCGCCACGTGCAACCATTGGCACTCGTTGGCCACCATCTGGGCGTGCCAAGCGAAGAAAGACGTCTACGTCGAGAAGCCGGCCAGCCACAACGTGTTCGAGGGTCGCAAGTGCGTCGAGGCCGCGCGCAAGTACGGCCGGATCGTCCAGCACGGCACGCAAAGCCGCAGCGACGGCCGTTGGGCACGCTCCGTCGCCGCCGTGCAAAGCGGCAAGTACGGCAAACTGCTGGTCTCCAAGGGCTACGCGAGCAAGGTGCGGTGGACGATCGGGTTCAAGGAACCCAAGACGCCGCCGGCCACCTTCGATTTCAATCTCTGGCTCGGCCCGGCCCCCGAGCAACCCTACCACGAGAACATCGTCCACTACAACTGGCATTGGTTCTGGGACTTCGGCAACGGCGAGATCGGCAACCAGGGCGTGCACCAGATGGACATCGCCCGCTGGGTCATGCCCAAGGGCTCGGCCCCCAAGAGCGTCATCTCGATGGGCTGCCGCTACGTCGACGAGAAGGACGGCTTCCGCGACCAGGGCCAGACGCCCAACATGCAGCTTGCCGTGATCGACTTCGGCGGACCGCTGTTGGTCTTCGAGGTCCGCGGGCTGACCGGGCGCGAGGACAAGTCGGGCAAGAAGATCCCCTCGCAGGTCGACAACGAGTTCTACTGCGAGGCCGGCGTCGTCAAGGACGGCAAGTTCTTCCCCAAGGGCAAGAAAGAAGGCGAACCGCTGCCCAAGGTCGAGATCGACATCGAGCCCGGCGACCACTTCGCGAACTTCATCAAGGCCATGCGCAGCCGCAAGCAGGAAGACCTTAACGCCGACATCCTCGAAGGCCACCTCTCGAGCGCCTGCTGCCACCTGGCCAACATCTCCTACCGACTCGGCGAACCGGTGCCGTTCGGCCAGCGCTACGACGCTTTGGGCGATTGCCCGCAGGTCAAAGAGAGCATCAAGGCCATCGAAGACAACCTGGTGCGGGCCTTGGGCATGGACCTCTCGAAGTTCACCTACCAACTTGGCCCCAAGCTCCAGTACAACGCCCAGGCCGAGAAGTTCGTCGACAACCCCCAGGCCGACGCCCTGCTGACCCGGCCCTACCGAAAGCCGTTCGTCGTGCCCAAAGAGGTGTGACGCGACAGCAACGGTTCAAGGGGACCGTCCCGATTTTCGCGGCGACGCAGCGCGAGAATGGGACTGTCCCCCCTCGGGCCCGTGTCCCTACGGCTCGACCGCCTCGCGCCCGGCGCGGGTGGCCAGGGCGCGATAGACGTCCAGGGCGATGTCCTGGCGGATGAACCGGATGCTCCCGTCGCCGAAGGCGAACTGGAGACCGCCGGGGTGGTTGCTGCGGAACGACCAGGTGTTCGGCCACCACGTGGGATCGTCCCAGGTGTAATTCGGCGAGATGGCGCAGGTGCCGTAGGCGTTGTTCGCGTAGGGCCACGAGCACCAGGCGTTGCGCTCGGGCAGGTCCTCGCCCACGAGAAACGTATTCGACAGCCCGTCGCGCACGCGGTCCTTGCTGTTCTTGAAGTCGGCGTCGCTTCGCCAAAGCAGGCCGTCGCCTTGCGAGAGCCCGTCGTACGAGCCGTTCGTGCCCCGGTTGGTCCACAGGGTATCGAACGGCTTGCCGGCGTCGACTCCCCAGTTCGCGCCGCTGACCCCCTTGTAGTTCGTCTGGCCCACGGCGATGCCTTCGAGATTGCCGGCGTCGGTGCGCGGGCCGGCGCGTGACTCGCCATCGCTGGGACAGAGCAAGACGGCGATCGGCGCATCCAGGATGCCGCTTTCACGGAGCGTCTTCTTCGGCACGCCGCCCCGCTGGTAGAGGTCGTTCTGCTCGAGGTAGGGCAGGATCTCGGCGATCCAGCTCCAGGCCCGCGAGTCGGGCCCGCCGCGGTAGCGCCCGCCGAAGCGCCCGGGCGGATAGCG
>JANLFZ010000085.1:2650-13619 GCA_024653385.1 Thermoguttaceae bacterium
GCTATCCGCCCGGGCGCTTCGGCGGGCGGATAGCGCGACTGGGCCGCATGAAAACCCTCGACGGCCAGGGCCACCTGGTGCAAGTGGTTCTGGCACTGTGCGCGCCGCGCGGCCTCGCGCGCCGCCTGCACCGCGGGGAGCATCAGGGCCATGAGCACCGCGATGATGGTCATGACCACGAGAAGCTCGACCAGCGTGAAGCCTCGGCACCGCATGGGCGTGCCCCTGGGTTCGGTTATGCGTACACGTATCCGGCCGCGAACATCGCGGCGTAAACCGCCATCAGAAAACCGGACAGGGCGAGAATCCCATAGGCGGCCAGCGGCGTCATGCGGGCCAAGAGGCGTCCCAGCACGAGGTACATCGGCACCACCACTGCCGCGAACCGCCCATGTCCCATCATACACATCTCATAGCTGCGCGTGAAATAGGGGATCGCGAGGAGGCCGGCGCTGAGCAGGATCTCGGGGGCTGTGAGCCAACGCTTCATCGCGCCCAGCGCCACCAGGCTCGCCGCCGCGAGAAAGTAGAGCGGATTGGCAAACTGCAAGCTCACCGCCGCGGGGGCCGGATCGCTCCGCCGCCCCCAGTACGCCAGCGAGTAACTGTCATACGCCGACCAGATCGGCTCCCAACTCGCCAGCGAGAGCAACTTGTCCCCGAGCGACACCGGGGGTCGGATACGCCAGTTCTCCTGCGTCTTAGCAAAGGCCATAGGGTCGCCGAAGCGGAGCCCGAGGAAGGCCGCGTAGGCCAAGAGCCCCCACGCGGCCAGTGGCATGACCCACGCAAGCCGTCGCAATGCAGCGAGGCACGAGGGCGACTTTCGCCAGGCTTCCCACGCCAGGGGCGGCAGCAGGGCCACGCCCACCGGACGCGTCGCCGTCGCCGCGCCAACGACGACGGCGAGGATCGCCACAGACCAACCTCGGTGCATCCCAAACAAAGCCACAAGGCATAGCAGCACGAACAGCGACTCGCTGTAGGCCATGCGAAAGAAGAACGTCGTGGGAAACAGTCCGAAGGCCAACAGCGCGTACGGCCATGCGACTGGCTCGGCCTCCGACATGCGAGAGCCAACATAGGCCGCCAGGATCAGAAACGCCGCGAGCAGACAGGCGTTCGAGATGACGACCAGCGTCCACTCCGCAGGCGCTCCGGTCGCCGCGCCCAAAACGCACGCTGCCAGCGGATAGAGCGGAAAGAAAGCGACACTGGAAGGGCGGCGAGGGTCGTACGAGTAGCCCTCGGACGCGACCGCCGCGTACCACCGGCCATCGCACTGGCAGAGGAGCTCGATCCACCGCGGCCCGCTGTCGGCTGCTACGTCCGGCGGGCGCGCCCCCGACGACCCGATTAAGCAGCAAGCGCCGGCCATGACCGCCAGGATGAAGAACGCGACGCCCAAGGCATACGCGACTAGGGCGACCAAGAAGAGCGTCCTCGCGCCAGGTCTTGCCCAATCTCCGCCTGATAGGACGGCCTGTCCAGGCCGCCCTACGGGAAAACTGGGCACGTGATTGGTTTGCGGGTCCTCTGTCATGGGCGCCTCCCCGGCGCGGCTCATGAGTCGGCCGGCGTGGCCATGACACGGGCGAGCGGATGATTGCCGTCCGATCGAGCGTACCCAGGGCATGCCGCCGGCTTTTGGGCCGCGATCGCTAGGCAAACGCCGGTCTCGTCGCCGCCGCACGCCAGGCGCTCGACGCAACGCGCCAACCGCCGCCGGAGCCAATGCGGCCGCCAGACGCAGCGAATGCCGAGAGCTTCGGCGAGTCGATACGGCCACGCCAAGGCGAGCAACAAGTCCCACCATACCGCCGCCCGGGCCGAAACGCAACGCCGGACATGCTCCAGCCGAAACCCGGCCTCGCGGAACATGCTTTCCCAATCGTCGTGGGGGAGCATGGTGACGTGACGGAACGCCCAGTCCTGGAGTCGGCAGTAGAGCCGACCGAGCTTGGGCAGCCCGGCGTGTTCGCACAACCGGGCGTAGAACAACTCCCGGTGCAAGTCGGAGAGGACCACCGTGACGATCGCCCGGCCGCCGGGCTTGAGTACCCGAAACATCTCGTCCACGACCCCTTGCGCGTGCGGGATGTGTTCCAGCACGGAGATGCATAACACCGTCTGGAACTCCTTGGCGCCAAACGGGAGCGAGTGCGCATCGGCCCGTACGAGCCACTTGTATGCGCGGCAGCGCGCCGCGCGTCGAAGAGCCCCCTTTGCGACATCGACCCCCATGTCCACCGGCGCGTTCAGCGCGAACTGCGCGAACTGCCCGGTGCCGCAGCCGACCTCCAGGATCGGGCGTCGGAAGTCCATGTTCCCCAGTGCCTTGACCTCCGCCGCACGAAAGATCGCATGCGACAGTGGCGTGCGCGCCAGGTAGGCGTCGAGAACCTCCGCATGAGTATTCAGCCGAACGCACACGTCAATTGCCGCCGCGCGGAGTGCCTCGGAGGGCGAGAGTGCGTGCAGCACTTCGTGCGCCGCAGGCTCCGGTCGCAAAGCGAGCGGGCTACTCTCGCCATCGTCGGCTCCGCGCATGCAGTCCGAGGCGTTCATGACTTCCCGGCTTCTAGGGGTTTCGCGCCCATCGGCTGACCAAAAGCGGCGCGTCTCTTCCATCGCCAAACTGCCAACACTGTCGCGAGCACGACCCCGATGCCCGTAAGGGTGGCGATCACTATCTTCACTGCCGTGCGATTCGATGCGTGTGGCAGGTATTGAGACGCCGTGTCGGCGAGGCCCGCCACGGTATCCTCGACCGGCTGGGGCAGAAAACGCATCGTGCCGCTCCGCAGGTCGCATATATCCACCCCGGCTGGAACGGCGATCTTGAAATCGTCATCGGTTACGGAGTTCACGGCGACCCGTTTCACGCTTATTCCCAACTCCACGTAAGGGACAAGGTTGTTGCCCTGATCGTTGACGGCGGCGAACGACCTGCGCACATACCGCCGGGGCAGCCACACGCCCTGCTGCACTTCGACGAAATCCCCAGCGATCGCCGTTTCGACCACCTGACGCGCCTCGATGCCGCCGGCGTACCGCTCGCGCTTCCTCCATGCACAACCCAGTTTGGGGTCAACCCAGAACCGCTGGTATCCCCTCGCCTCGACCACACGGCACTGCGAGCCGTCAACCTCCTCTTGCTGGGGCAACACGCGAAACCCGTGAAGCAAAGATCGCGCCCTGTCATTGGCAAGGCAGTAGGGAAACTTGGCGCTCTGATTCACGGTCGCCCGGTCGCGGTCGGTCAGCAACAGGCCAAGCACCTCCGAGCAGTACAGCTCCTGATCATCGCATCGATCGTACTTGCCCTCCATGAGGAAGACGCTCCTCATCACCGGCTCGGGGGATTCGCGGTACTTGTACCGCACGTCCGCCGTAAACTGCCCATCGAAAACCAGGGTGGTCGGTTCGTAGGGGCTGTTCTTCGCCGGGAACCGCCGCAACAACCGATTTTCGCCATTGCTGGCGAATAAGACCTGCCAGGGCTCTTGGTCCCAGCCGTCGGTCCTGCCGGGCATGTGCCGTAGCACCGTGAAACGGTACTCGTATTCGACCCGAATGCTCTTGATCGCGTTCAGCCGGGCCAATGCTGCCCGGTAAACATCGTCCAAACTTGGCGCGGCTTCTGACGCGGCCCCGTGAAGGGCGCCCACCATTACGGCTACGTTGCCCAGGGCACATGCGAGAACGAAAGCCACTCTGCTCATGCTATGACCTCTTGGACTCGCCCCGCCTGGTTTTTAGTCCGCTTCGCGCCTGCCTCCAGGCTTCTGGATACCAGCTTCTCAGGGCCGCGCCGCAGTGCGCGAAAGTGCCGTATTGGCTAAAGATGGTCGCGTCGCTCTCGGCCAGAAGTCGCTCGACCACGAAGCGGCAGGCGCGCTCGATCATCGATCCGTCCACCGGTACGCTGTCGGGCGCCCATGCCAGGAACTCCAGCATATGCCCCGTGACGACCATCTCGGGACTCGCCGTAGGCTCCCCTTTCAGCCAGTCATCGGTGCCATACCATCGTAAGTCCCAGCAACCGTTGGATTGCTGCGTATCGCGCAACTTCTGAATCGCATCGAGGATTCTGTCATGCGCGGCGCGCCTTGAAACTTCGCCGAGAATAGCATGCTTCGCGTCCACTCGGCAGAGGATCGCCAAGGCCTGAAAGGCGTGGGTCCCGTAGCACGCCTGGTTGGTCGTCGGAGCACGACACAAACGGTCGCATAGGCCATCAAAATCGTAGCTTTCGCCGTACTTGTTCGTCCAATGAGTCCCCGGCGGCAGATAGAGCGCGTAGGCGATGGCCGTCCACTCCAACTCGTTGTCGGGCAGGAATTCCGCGCATGATGCTCGAACCATGTCCGCAATCGTGTACGGTGTGCCGTGCACGAGTATCTTGTGGCGGCTGTCGAAGCCGAGACGCGCCAAGACGGCAAGAGTGTAGTCCGGGTGTGCGTCGCCGAACTCCGCCATTCCGCCCGCGTTCCCGACCAACCTGATTCCGAACCGAGTAGCGCGATAGATCCGCTCGTGGGGATAGACACTCGCGGCTTGATCCGTGTCGGAGATGACCGCCATCGCCTTTTCGCAGTAGGCACACGGCGGCGCTGCCCGTTGACCCCACAAACTCAGGGCGTGGACGCGGCTGGACCAGGATCGAAGCGAATCTTCCGGGTAGAGGCGCTCTAAGGCACGCCTCACCTGCGCGGTCTCTTCAGCCAAACGCCCACCAAGCACTCGCGTCTGAAGCACCACCGGCGTTTCTCTGACTGGCGGAAACGACACTCCCTCCGGCCCGAGCGGATGCGCAGCATCACGGAAATCCAACGCCCCCCGGCGCATAGCCACGATCGCGACCGCGGCGACTGCAATCGCGCCAGCGACAATCGACCGTCTAACCGGCGACATGTGCTACTCCCAAGATCGCGCCTACCGTGCCTATTCGATCAGCAGCAGGCCATTGACTTCCTCAGAAGCCGTCTTGCCGTCCAAGCGGTACTCGACGATCATCTTCGCGGAAAGGGACCTCGTTGGTCGCTGCACCCTCATGGGCACTTCAATCGTTCGGGAGAAACCCTCGAGTTGTTGCTCAGCCGGGAATATGCGAAGGCCTTTCAGGTCCGCCGCAATCAACGGCGATTCGGAGGAAACTGCAACTATCTCCAAAGGGGTGCTAGGGCGCTTGGTCATCGCCTGCATCCGCAACCGCGGGACCTGATTGCGCGCGAAATCCGTGGGCCGAACCACGTAGTTCTGGGGCACGACCAGTCCTTCGACGAGGCCGGAGACGCGGATGCGTTCGTACCCCGCCAGACCGTCCGCGGTAAGAAGGAAGGTCTCCGTGAGGTCTCCGGGTCGCCGCCCAGAGATATCGGGAAATAGAACGATAGTCAGCTTTCCACCGGGAGCCAGTTCATTGCTCGGGTGGAACTTCGTGCGAATGCAGCCGCAGGACGCCGGTGAGAGATTCAAACGGCAAGGCCGATCGCCGCGGTTGTGGACCTCCACCGAACGATGAACCTCATCCTTGGTGCCCTTCCGCATCACCCCGAAGTCGACTGTTGGCGAGCTGATCTGGATCACCGACCGTAATTCCGGCACGCCCGAGTTCGCCCTTGGCTCGTTTCGACAACCGGCCGCCGATAGGAGAATGCACAGAAGGGCTGTCGTCGTAACCGCTTTCCCGATGCTGGAATGTCTTCCCCTCCAGAGGAAAATGACCAGCGCGACAAGTCCACTCAGAGCCAACGTCCCAATGGCGGCCAGCGGTCCGCTAAAGACCGATGCCTCCGCGACCAGGTAATAACCTGTCACATGCTGGAGAAACTCGCTCCGTGTGCTCTGCAGGATCCGCCCAAGGCCCGCATCGCACACGGTAACGCGATCCTCCGTGACTTCCAAGAGCACAATGTAATGTCCCAGTGGCGAGGGGTGCGTCGGCTCCACTTGCGCGATCGCCGGCAACGGCAATCGCCCAAGGGAAGCTGGACGGCAAAAAACGGCGCGCATCGGATACCCCAACTGCTTACTCGCCTGGCCCAGGTCATAAAGCGACGAACCACGAGGGCCGATAGGTACCAGCCGGCGAACCTCCTCGATCGCGACCCGCTTTCCGGCCAGATGCAACACGACGCAAAGGCTGCGCACCCCACATTCGGGGAGCGACGCCGCTTGGGCCGACAAGTCAACCGAGTTCTGTAGAATCTCCCCGGGGGCCAACGCCCGGGCGGTCACACGCGCACTGTGCCCCTTACTTTCGCCAGAAGACCGCCGCCACACCGACCACGCGAGCACCAGTGTCACGACGCTCAGCGCCCCCAGCAACCAACGCCACGTCAGGACCATCCTATGCAAGCGATCGCTCCTTCCGCTCAGTAACATAGGGCGTGATACCACATGTTGGGGCACGGGCCCGGGATGTTTGCGCCGGTGCATTCGCAGAACCCACCGGATGACGTCAATGGGCCTTCGACGCAACTCGGGTGGTTCACGGCAGGACACGGGATCCATTTCGTCCAACGCCACCCGTCGTACTGATAGTAGCCCACGAAATACGTGGGTCGCGTGCAGTCCCAGGGACACTGGAGTCCCCCACAGAAATTTCCCCCCTTGTCTACGTAAGACTGCCCGGTGCAAGTGTCCCCGTATTGATACGCACAGCCGTTCGGGTGGGACAAGCTCTTGTCATAGGTGCAAGCTTGGCCGCCGTAGACCTGCTTGGCCGTTTCCGGCTTGAGTGGGAGAACGCCCGAGTCACCCGTCAGGCAGTATTGGTAGGCGACGAATGCCGCCACGAGGCCCCAACAAAGAAGCAGGGAGCCGTTGTTCAACAAACGCCATCTGGACACGGAGAACCTCCTTTCCGATCAAAAATGGACTCTCCGACCACTGTGGTGCGGAAATTAGCAAGCCTGGAAGGTGAACGGGGGCAAGACGCAAAGTATCGCCTCGTGCCGGCGGGGGACCCGGGCGCAGCTTTCGCGTCGCGCAAGCCACCTGCGGCAAAGATCCGCTCTGCGACAACCCCCTGGCGCAGCAACAGAACGACGGGCGGGTCAATAAACCACCCTCGATCTTCCACTAACCTGCCAAAAACAATAGGACTAGTAGGCAATCCAGGCAACCATGACGCCAGATCGCCGGGCGGCCCATACGGAGGTATCTCAAGGAACGCCACGCCAACGCGCTGGCGTGGAAGAGAACTCGCGGGCAGCCACCGCGAGTAAGAAGCTAACAGTCGCTGACAATCGGCACAATTGTGCCGGTACAGAACGACGACCCAATCGCCCGCTCGCAGTCGGTCGCCGACGTCAGTCCAGTCGAGCAGCGGGAACGGCTTGCCGAGCCACCGATCGGGCTCAAGCACCACGATCTTCCCATCGTCGAATACGCGGCCCATCTCATTTAGTTGACCCGCGGATGCCCCTCGCACGGTCAGTGCGGCGGGGATTCCGACCGCAGCCCAAAGCGCCAGCACAAAAACGAGAGACGCGGGTGGGATCCGGGCGTGTACCCGCCCGCCTCCGGCCGGCTGCCAGCGCAGTAGCGCCGCGAGCACTATGAGGTCCAACGCGAGACTCCGCCAAGGGTTCACCTGAAGCCGGCCGAAACACCCGCATGTCGGCTCGCCACGCAACGCCTTGTAGGCTGTGACAAAAGCGAACCCGGAGAAAAGCGCCACCGCAACTCCCCAAGTCCATCGCGGGGCTAGGCCCGCCAAGAGCCACAGCCCGAAGAGCAACTCGAATTCAACAACGCCGATCAGCACCCAGCGGGAGTCGAACAGGCCGGTTCCGAAGACGGGTTCGGTCGCCAGTTGGTAAGCCTTCAGACCCGCAGCCGCTAGGAGCACGAGCCCCAGCAGCACGCGGAGACGGTCGTACCCGCTGGCCGCGACCGCCCACGCTAGGCTGCGACGAAACCGCAACGCGACCGCGCGTATCCCAGTCGCCCCCAGAATGGCTCCCCTCGCACCACGCACCATCGGACACCTCGCCCTTCGTGCTTGGCACTACCCACGCGCACGCCACCGAACAACCTTCACGATACCCATCAGTGAGAGCCAGTCAATGTACATTTCGTTACGGTGTTATGGTGTCCACCCCCCCCAGAGCGAATGCGGTGAGCGAGTTCCACGATGCGGGCCGTCAGCTCCGAGCGGTTCCCTGCCCCCACACGCCCACGCAGGCGCCGCACGTAACCGCTGACCGTGTTCCTCGCCAGCCCCAAACGCCGGGCCATCGCCCGATCGGTCTCGAACTGCATCACCAGGCGAAGCACCTCGGCCTCGCGCCGGTCCGTAATCGCAAGCTCCGCGAAGATCCTCGGCCAGGCGTCGTCGGGAATCGGCTTGTCGAGGTTGCGCTGGTTCATCGAATACCCCTTGGCGAAACGGGAAGCACCCTCACCCCCGGCCCCTCTCCCCCCAGCGGGCGAGGGGAGGCTCGTATCCCCGGCCCCTCTCCCGCTTGCGGGCGAGGGGAGGATGGCCAGTGCTGCGGGCCGAGGCACGATGCCGCGATGCGCTGGCTGCTTCCTCCATATAGTTAATGTATCGAGGACGCAGTCCGTGTAACCGACACCCTCGGATTCTTGGAAAACTCCCCGAACGCAACGCCATTCCCCTCGTTGCGCGTGCGATGTTTTGCGCAATGCGGGTGGCTATCCCGAACCAAGTCAGGCCGTTCACACGAAGAAGTAGCCCGCGGCAAACATCGCGGCATACAGGCCGAGGTAGAACGCCATGCCGGCCACAACGACGCCGGCGACCGTGCGGGGCGCGTGGGCCAAGAGTCGGCCCAGCACCAGGTAGATGGGAACCACCACGGCGACGAACCGGCCTTGGCCGGTCATGGCCATGTCGTACCCCCGCAGCAAATACGGAATCAGTAACAGCCCGGCGGCCAGCAGGGTCTCTTCGGCGGTGAGCCATCGTCGGGCCGCGCCGAGAGCCACCAAGGCCACGGCCAGCACGAACAGCACCGGGTTGGCCGCCTGGAGCGACGCCAGGGCCAAGGGATTATCGCCGAACCGGCGCCAATGCGCGGCCGAAGACGAGTCATAGACCGACCAGATCGGTTCCCAACTCAAGTAGGCCAGGGTCTTCTCGGCAAGCGGCGTGGGCGGGCGCATTTGCCAGTGCCGCTGCGCCTTGGCAAACGCGAGCGGCTCGCCTTCGGCCAACCCGAGATAGGCCATGTAGGCCAAGAGTCCCCAGAGCGCCAACGGTGCCAGGGCGAGCCAACGGCCCGCGGTGCGCCACGACCAGCCCGTTTGCCGCACCAAATGCATCGCGAAGGGCAAGAGCAAAGCCACGCCCACCGAGCGCGCAGCGGTCGCCAGGCCGATCACCGCGGCGATCGCCCAAGCCGGCCAATCGCGCCGCATCGCCACCAGGGCCAAGAGTGAAAGGAAAAGAAAAAGCGACTCGGAGTACGCAACCCGGGCAAAGAACGTCGTGGGGAACAGCCCGAACGCCAGAAGCGCGAGCGCGGCACGCTCGGGCGGTTCCCCCTCACCCCGCATGTTCGCATAGGCGGCGAAGAGCACGAACGCGCCCATCAGAGCCAGGTGCGAGACCGCCAGCAAGGCCCAGCCCACGCTCAGCCCCGTCGCAGTGGCCATGGCGCGTCCCAAGAGCGGGTAGAGCGGGAAGAAGGCGACACTGGACGGCCGCTCGGGATCGTAGCGGTAGCCCCGCGCGGCAATCTCCATATACCACTGGCCGTCCCATTGGACCAGGGCGTCGTGGAACCGGTTTCCCGTGGGCGGAAAGTGCTCTGGCGAGCGCGAGTGCGCGGCGGGACGGAAACAGCCCAATCCCCAGTATACGCCTATCACGACAATGGCGGTCGTGATGCCATAAGCCGCCAGCCCCTGCCGCATCCACGTCGAACGCATGTGCCTTGCTCGGCTCGAGAGTCGTTGGTCCAGCCGTCTGGATCAGCATACCTCCACGACGAAGCACACGCCATGAGAGTTTGGAGAGAAGGCGCCCCCAGGGGAGCAAGGCCAGGACGGACCTGGCCCTGCTCAGGTTTCAAACGCGGGTTGAGCGCCGGGGTAACCGTTGACAGGCTCTGCCCTCGCGGCGTTACTGGTCGTAGTACAGGCAGAACTCGTAGGGGTGCGGGCGCAGACGCATGGCGTCGACCTCGTTCTCGGTCTTGTACCAGATCCAGGTGTCGATCACGTCGGCGGTGAAGACGTCGCCGCGGAGCAGGTACTCGTGGTCGTTGCGCAAGGCGCGCAGGGCCTCGTCGAGCGCCCCCGGCGTGGTCGGCACGCCCTTCATCTCCTCGGGCGAGAGGTCGTAGATGTCCTTGTCCAGCGGCTCGCCCGGGTCGATCTTGTTCTGGACCCCGTCGATCATCGCCATCAACAGGGCCGAGAAGGCGAGATAGGGGTTGCAGCTCGGGTCGGGGCAGCGGTACTCGACGCGCTTGGCCTTCGGGTTGGGACTGTACATGGGGATGCGGCAGGCGGCCGACCGGTTCCGCTGCGAGTAGGCCAGGTTGACCGGGGCCTCGAAGCCGGGCACCAGGCGCTTGTAGCTGTTCGTGGTGGGGTTGGTGAAGGCGCACAGCGACGGGGCGTGTTTCAAGAGGCCGCCGATCGCGTACAGGGCCATGTCCGAGAGTCCCGCGTAGCCGCTGCCGGCAAAGAGCGGTTCGCCGCCTTTCCATAGCGACAGGTGGCAGTGCATGCCCGACCCGTTGTCGCCGAAAAGCGGTTTGGGCATGAAGGTGACGGTCTTGCCGTACTTCCTGGCCACGTTCTTGATGATGTACTTGTAGAGCATCATCTTGTCGGCCATCGACACGAGGTCGTCGAACTTCATGTCGATTTCGGCCTGTCCGCCGGTGGCCACTTCGTGGTGCTGGGCTTCGACCTCGATGCCGCACTCGATCAGCGTGTGCATCATCTCGTTGCGGATGTCCATCAGTTGGTCGGAGGGGGG
>JANLFZ010000085.1:13629-16154 GCA_024653385.1 Thermoguttaceae bacterium
TTGTATCGCAGTTTGGAACCCAGGTTGGGGTGTTCTTCCCGGCCTCGGTTCCATTGGCCTTCGATGCTGTCGATGTAATAGAACGACGAGTTCGGGGTGTGGTCGAAGCGGATGTCGTCGAAGATGAAGAACTCGGCTTCGGGGCCGACGTAGCATGTGTCGGCAATGCCCGTGCTCTTGAGGTAATTGACCGCCTTGCGTGCCACGTTGCGGGGATCGCGGGTGTAGTCTTCGCGGGTGATGGGGTCCTGGATGTTGCAGATCATCGAGAGGGTCTTGATGGTCGCGAAGGGGTCGATCACGGCCGTCTCGGGCTGGGGCACCACCAGCATGTCGCTCTCGTTGATCCGCTGCCAGCCGCGGATACTCGACCCGTCGAAGCCCACCCCGTCTTCAAACACGTCTTCGTCCAGTTTGCCGACCGGAATCGTGAAGTGCTGCCACAGGCCGGGGAAGTCCATGAAGCGCAGATCGACCGACTTGACGTCCTTCTCACGACACAGGGCCAAAACCTCTTTGGGAGTCACAGACCCCTCCTTTCAGGGTACAAGAATTCAGTTCGGACCACCACGTACCAAGCAACCTGCACGGCCCGAGTCGCCCGCCAGGGCAACCCGAGCCGCTACGACGGTTGAGTCCCGATTGCAAACCTAATGCCGTTATTAGCGGAACGCATGAAGGCGGCCGGTCGTAAAGTCAATTAGTGAAGTAACTTATATGGCCCACTCGAAACCCGAGGAATTGCCTGGCGTTGAGCGGAAACGGTCGGCCGTGCCGCAAACCCGGGCAATCGTTGACTATGGTTGTGGCAATGGGTGGTTTGTTCGTGGCCCCTACGGCATCATGGGGTAGATGGTATAATGCCCCGTCGACGTTCGGGCCGACTTCGAGGGGCGGCTGGATGTCCTGGACGCCCGGCGTCTTTTTCGTGCAAGGAGCACCGATGAGTCCGCTTATGGCTTTTGCGATCGGGACCATGCTCACGTCCGCCCCCGAGGAGCCGGCTGCTTCGGTCGACTCGCGGATTCCGGAGATCGCCTTTGAGAAGTACACGCTGCCCAACGGTCTCGAGGTGATCCTGCACGAGGACCACTCGACGCCGATCGTGGGCGTCAACGTGTGGTATCACGTGGGTTCGAAGAACGAGCGCCCCGGGCGCACGGGCTTCGCGCACCTGTTCGAACATATGATGTTCCAGGGGTCGAAGCACTACGACCGCGACTACTTCGGTCCGCTCCAGCAGGCCGGCGGCCGGCTCAACGGGTCGACGAACCAGGACCGCACGAACTACTGGGAGACGGTGCCGTCGAACTACCTGGAGCTGGCGCTGTGGATGGAGTCGGATCGCATGGGCTTCCTGTTGCCGGCCATGACGCAGGAGAAGCTCGACAACCAGCGCGACGTGGTCAAGAACGAGCGTCGGCAGAGCTACGAGAACCGCCCCTACGGCTTGGCCTACGAGACGCTTCTGGCGGCGGCCTTTCCGCCCGATCATCCCTATAGCTGGCCCACGATCGGCTCGATGGCCGACTTGAACGCGGCCTCGCGCGACGACGTGGCCGATTTCTTCCGCCGCTACTACCACCCGGGGAACGCCAGCCTGTGCATTGCCGGCGACTTCGACCCCGCCGAGGCCAAACGTCTGGTCGCGAAGTACTTCGGCCCGATTCCGGCGGGGCCCAAGGTGGAAAAGCTCAGGCCGCGACCGGCCCAACCCAAAGGGGAACGCCGCATCCGGATGACCGACCGGGTGGGGCTGCCCCGGCTGTACCTGCTGTGGCCCACGGTGCCGATGTACGCGGCCGACGAGGCGGAATTGGAGATCCTGGCCGATGTGCTTTCCGGGGGCAAGACGGCACGGCTCGACAAAGCCCTCGTGCGCGAGAAACAGATCGCGCAGGACATCCAGGCGTTCCAGAACTCCCAGGAGATTGCCGGGGGGATGATGATCATCGCCACCGCGCGGCCCGGACATTCCCTGGCGGAATTGGAGTCGGCCATCCAGGCGGAAATCGACCGCTTGCGGGCCGAGCCTCCCAGCAAGGAAGAGGTCGAGCGGGCCATCAATCGCCTCGAGGCGCAACTGATCCGGTCGCTCGAGTCGGTCAGCGACTTTGGCGGCCGGGCCGACCGGCTGAACATGTACAACGTGTTCACGGGCGATCCCGGCTATCTCAAGAAGGACTTCGCGCGCTACGTGAAGGTCGATCCTGCCGGAGTGCAGCGGGTCGCTCGGCAGTACCTCGGCACCGACCGCGTGGTGCTCGAGGTGACGCCCGGGCGCGAGACGAAGATCACGCCGGACCCGCGGGTCGAGGCGGAAGAGGCCCGCAATCGTCTTGCCCAATCGCTGCGCGAGACGCGGCTGCCGCCGGCCCAGGAGGTGCCCGAGGACGCCGCCCGGCAGTCGCTGCCGGGCGCGGGACCGCCGCCGCGATTTACTTTGCCGCCGATCCGCCGGGGCAGACTCGCCAACGGCATCGAGGTGCTGGTGGTCGAGAATCACGAGCTGCCGACGGTGAACC
>JANLFZ010000086.1:0-3632 GCA_024653385.1 Thermoguttaceae bacterium
CGCTTCCTTGGGTTCCATAAGATTGCCCAACTTATTGTTTTACAGGCCCTAACCGTTGACGGGGACCGTTCCGCTGGCGGCGAGCCGGCTACGGCGCGGTCAGCACCACGGCGACGGCCTGCCCGGTCCGCGCGTGATTGAGCACCATGGCCGCGGGGCGCCCGAGAGGAATGGGCCCTCCGGCGACCACGCGCACGGGGCATTCCGGATCGGGGCGGCGGTAATTGAGGGTCGGTGGAACGAGGCCTTTTTCGAACGCCAGGACGCTGGCGACCATTTCGACCGCGCCAGTGGCCGCGCAAAGGTCGCCGAAGTAGCTTTTCGGCGCGGTCACGGGCACGTCGCCCAAGGTGTCGCGGATCGCGCGGGCCTCGAGGCGGTCGTCGAAGGTCGTTCCAACACCATGGGCGTTGACGTGCCCGATGTCCGACGGCTGAAGATCCGCGGCCGACAAGGCCGCTCGGATCGCCCGGCGGATCGCCTCGCCCTCGACCGGCGTCCCGGGCCGCCGGGCCTCGTGGGTCGAGGCGGCGCCGGCGATCCGTGCCAGCGGTTTGGCTCCGCGGGCCTCGGCGTGCCGGCGGTTCTCGAGCATGAAGGCCGCCGCGCCCTCGCCGAAAACCAGCCCGTCGCGGTCGGCGTCGAACGGGCGGCATGCCCCGGCCGGATCGTTCGTGCGGGACGAAAGCTGGTACGAAGTGCAGCGGAGCCACACGCAGGGGTGAAGCCGGGAACTGGCGCCGCCGGCGATCATCAGGTCGGCTTGGCCTCGCCGGATCGCCTGGGTCGCCTCGATAACCGCCGCCAGGCTGGAGGCCTCGCTCAGCGTGATCGAGTTGTTTGGGCCCCGCGCGTCCTGGGCGATCGCAATGTGACAGGCCGGCATGTTCGGCAAGTACTTCAACATCCACAGGGGGAACAGGTTATCCTTGACCCGCTGGCCCCATAGCGAGAAATCGAACCTGCCCTCCGTCGTGCAACTGCGGAACGCCTCTTGCAATTCGGGCAGTTCGGCCGCAATCATGTCCGCCCCGTAGATCACGCCGAGCCGCTCGGGATCGACGGTCCCCGGCTGGACCCCCGCCTGACGGCACGCCAACTCGGCCGCCGCGAACCCGAGCTGGATGTCGCGGCTCATGACCTTCTTCTGCTTCCGGGGGACGAACTGGTTCGGATCGAAGTCGCCGACTTCTCCGCCCAAGGGGGGGGCGAGGTCGCTCCCGTCGTAGAAGTCCAAGGCCCGCACGCCGCTGCGGCCCTCCAGCATGGCGTTCCAATAGGACTCGCTTCCGATGCCGATCGGGCTGACCACGCCCATGCCCGTTATTACCACGTCGACCGCCGGTTTCATAGCACGTTCCGCCGCTTGAGCCATCCTCCTACGGCCACCGTCGCATGATCGCAAGAGACCTCGAATCCCTCATGGTAGCGGACGGGGCCGGGGTGGGCAATCAAAGCGTCCGTTGGTAGATCCGATAGGTCTTGTAGCGTCGTGCGCCGACCGCCTCGATGGCCCGATTGATCAAGTCGTTGTCCTCGAGGGTCCAGCTCAGTTCGGCCCCGGTGTATTTCAGCACGTTCTTGCCGTAATCGAGGGTGCGGAGGATGAGCAATTCACTGACCCCCCGCCGCCGGTAGCCCTCGAGAACCACCAGAACGAGCATGCGAGCCGTCTTGATTCGGCGTGCGCGCCAAGCCAGACGCACCAAGCCGATCGGCAATCCCAGGGTGGTTAGCCGGCCTTTCAGGGGGCGAATGGCCTCGTTCAGGTCGGGCAGCGTCACGGAGAACCCGACCACCTTGCCGTCGGCCTCGGCGATCAGCACCTGATCGGTCACGGCGAACTTCGCCATGCGCCGGGCGAAGTAGGCGAACTCGGCGTGCGACAGGGGGACGAAGCCCCAGTTGTGCTCGTAGGCCGCGTCGTAGACTTCGTTGCACCGTTGGACTTCGGCGTCGAAATCGTCCGTCTGGAACGGGCGCACGGTCACGGCGCCGCGCCGGGCGAGCCACGCGGCGCGGCGTTGCCACCGCGCCAACAGATCGCCCGAGTCGTCGAACCACCAGGCGTACAAGTCCTTGGCCTTGGCGAGCCCCCACGCCTCGAGCAGGCGCGCGTAGTAGGGAGGGTTGTGGTTCATCATGATCCGCGGCGGGGTGTCGAAGCCCTCGATCAACAGCCCGCACGAGTAGTTCGTCGAGTAGTCGATGGGGCCGAGCATCGACGTGCGGCCCTTGGCGCGAAGCCACGCCGCCGCCGCGTCCAGCAAGGCCCCCGCCACCTCGACTCGGTCCACGCTCTCGAACATGCCGAAGCAACCCGCGTTGGTCCCGTGGAACCGGTTGTAGTTCGGGTCGTCGCTGACCAGGATGCGTCCGACGGGCTGCCCCCCCTCCACCGCGAGGAATTGCACCGCGTCGCCGTGGAGGTAGAAGGGATGCTTGGTGCGATCGAGGAACTCGCGGACCTCGACCGTCAACGGCGGGACCCAGTGCGGGTCGCCGGCGTAGATGCGCCAGGGCAGACGGACGAAATGGGCCAAATCGCGTCGCGTTGCGACCTGGCGAACCTCCAAGGTCCCCATACGGCTCCTCGCGGTCACCAATTCGGCAGTTCCCATCGAGTCGAGGATGTCGGTGCTCGCCTCGACCCGGAAAGCATGTCCTCGGCTCGTTTCATGAAGGAGCACTCGGAGGGTCCCAGTCATACAAACGATACGTCTTTTGGAGTTCCGCGCCGCCCTTCTCGAGGCTTCGCCGCGAAAGCGAATTCGACTCCAACACCCAGGAGAACTCGGCTTCTTCAATGCCCACCTTCAGCGCGTGGGGCACGAGGCCGTGCATCAGCACCAGCCCGACGCCCTGGCGGTGATACTCGGGAATCACGTTCGTGCTGATCACGCGGATGCGCTTGATCCGCTCCTTGCGATACAGCAGCCGGAAGAAGCCGAAGGGAAACAGCCGGCCGTTGATCTCTTTGATGCGCGGGTTGTAGTCGGGGAGGCAAAACACGGCCCCGACCAACCGGCCGTCGATCTCGGCCCCCACGGCCAGTTCGGGAATGATCAAGTGCTTGAGGTCGCGGGCCAGGTAGCGGACCTCGGCGTCGGACATGGGCACGAAGCCCCACGTATCGACCAGCGAACGATTGTAGATGTTCAAGAAAGCCTCGACATCCTCCTGGAACCGCGAACGGTCCAGCGTCCGCAACTTGACGCCCAAGTGCTCGATGATCTGCATGGCCACGGGTTCGAGCTTCTCGCGGATCTTCGGCAGAATGCTCACGTGCCCGCCGAACGCATACAGATCCTGGGTCTTGCGAAAGCCGCACCCTTCGATCAGCCGGGCGTAATAGGGCGGGTTATAGGTCATCATGAACGTGGGGGGCGAATCGAATCCATCGATCAACAGCCCCAGTTCGTAGTTCAGCGACGGATTCGTGGGTCCCCTCACCGCGTGAAGTCCCCGTTCGGCCAGCCACGCGCGCACCGCGTCGAAAAGCCCCTTGGCCGCCTCCAGATCGTCGATGCACTCGAAGAAGCCGAAGAAGCCTCGCTGCTCGTTGAAGCGTTCGATGTGCCCGCGGTTGACGATGGCGGCAATCCGGCCGCACACCTCGCCCGCCCGGTAGG
>JANLFZ010000086.1:3642-8212 GCA_024653385.1 Thermoguttaceae bacterium
AAGGTCTGCACTTCGTTGCGCGCGTAGAAGGGGTGGCGGCGGAACCCGACCAGCCCCGCCTGGTTGCCGCGGAGCGGGGGGATCCAATTCGGATCGTCCCGGTAGAGCCTCCACGGAAAGTCGAGGAACTGCTTCTTCTGCCGGCGGGTGGCGACGGGCTCGACAACGATTTTCGTCATGAAAACGGTATAAACCTCCCGGTTTGCCCAAACCGATAATGTTTACCAGGCGCCGATCGACCGGTCAAGGCCGATCGTGGGCCCCCGCGTCTCGCCTGGCCTGGCACCACGATGCCAAGGTCGCCTCTTGCGTTGCGAAGGGATGCCAGAGCCCCTGCCATGTCCGACGTGCTTGTGACCGGCGCCAGCGGCTTTGTCGGCTTTCACCTCGTGCGCGCGCTGCGCCAGCGCGGAGTGCAGGTCGACTGCCTCGTGCGCCGAACCTCGAAGATCGCGCACCTGGAGGGCTTGGGCGTCGGTTTCATCCACGGCGACGTGACCGATCCGACGAGCCTTCCGGCCGCCGTGGCGGGGAAATCGGTGGTTTACCATCTGGCCGGCTGCACGGCGGCCCTGCGCCGCGAGCAGTTCTACGCGATCAACGAGTGGGGCACCCGCCATCTCGCCGAGGCGTGCGCGCGGCAGAGCCGGCCCCCGGTGCTCGTGGTGGTCTCATCGCTGGCGGCAGCCGGCCCGTCGCCTTCGGGCCGGCTGCGCACCGAGGACGACCCTTTGGGGCCGGTTTCCGAGTACGGGCGGAGCAAGCGGGCGGCCGAGCTTGCGGCCCAGCACTTCGCCGATCGGGTGCCGATGACCGTGCTGCGCCCGCCGATCGTTCTCGGCGAGCGCGACGCGCAAGGGGCCGCCATCTTCCGCGCGATCCGGCGGTTGGGCGTCCATGCCATTCCGGGCATGGCGCCCCATCGGTTCTCGATCATCCACGCCGCGGACCTAGCCGAAGCCATGATCCTCGCGGCTGCCCGCGGCAAACGGCTTCGGCCTTGCGACCCGGCCGGAGCCAATCCCGGCGACACGACCGGGTTCTATTTCGTCGCGTGCGAGGAGCACCCCACGTACGTCGAACTCGGCCGAATGATCCGTGCCGAGGTGGGCCGCCCGCGCGCGTTGATCCTCCGCGTTCCCGTGCCCATCGTCTGGGTCGTCGGAGCATTCTCGGAACTCGCCGGTCGACTGCGCGGAAAGCCCTTGCCCTTGAATCTCGACAAGGTCCGCGAGGCCACGGCCGGCTCGTGGACCTGCTCGTCGGCCCGGGCCGCCGCGGAACTGGGCTTTCGAGTCACCACGCCGCTTGCCGAGCGGCTTCGCCAGACGGCCCAGTGGTACCGGGAAGAAGGCTGGCTCTAAACGAGGCCGCGCGATTTCGGGAGGCGCCCGGGCGGCGCCGTTTCGGGCATGCGCCGGGTTATCCCCGGACCACGAAGTTCACCATGCGCCCCGGCACCACGACCACCTTGGCCACGGTCTTGCCGGCAAGCTGCTCGGCAATCTTGGGATCGCTTCGGGCGACGGCCTCCATGGCCGCGCGGTCCGCGCCGGCGGGCACGCGCACCACGGCTCGGAGTTTCCCGTTGACCTGCACGGGCACCTCGATCGTGTCCTCGCGGAGCATGGCTTCATCGTATTCGGGCCACGGCTCGTGCGACAGCGAGTCGGCGTGGCCGAGGGCCTGCCACAACTCCTCGGCGAGGTGCGGGGCGAACGGCGCCAAGAGCAGGGCGAACGTCTCCATCGCCCGGCGCGGCCGGACTTCGGCACCCAGAAAGAAGTTCGTGAACTCCATCATCCGCGCGATGGCCGTATTGAAGCTCAGGCTCTCGATGTCGCGGGTGACGGCCTGGATCGTCTTGTGAAGCACGCGGTTCTGCTCGGCCGTGGGCTCGACGTCGCGCACCGCCGAGGCGAGTTGGACCGTCTCGGCGCGGTCGTCGACGATCATGCGCCAGGCGCGGTCGAGGAACTTGCGCACGCCGACCACGCCGTCCATGCTCCAAGGCTTGACCGCCTCGAGCGGCCCCATGAACATCTCGTACAAGCGCAACGAGTCGGCCCCGAAATCGCGCACGATCTCGTCGGGATTGACGACGTTGCCTCGGCTCTTGGACATCTTGTAGGCGCGGGCGTCGATGCGGATCGACGGGGCCTCCTTGAGCACGAACACATCGCCGCGCTTCTCGACCCGCGCCACGTCCAGCTTGACGGCCTCGACCGGCTCGCCCGTCGGCTTCAGAACGTACTTGCCGCCCTCGCCCTCCTCGACCTCGGTGGCCGACACCCATCGGCCGTCGCCGGTCTTGAAGGCCGTGTACTCGGTCTCGCCCAGGATCATGCCCTGGTTGACGAGCTTACGGAACGGTTCGGGGGTCGAGACATAGCCCCGGTCGTAAAGCACCTTGTGCCAGAACCGCGCATAGAGCAGGTGTAGCACGGCGTGCTCGGCGCCGCCGACGTACAAGTCGACCGGCATCCAGTATTTTTCCTTTTCCGGGTCCCAGCCCCGCTCATTATTATCCGGGTCAAGATATCGCAGATAATACCAGCAACTGCCGGCCCACTGAGGCATCGTGTTTGTCTCGCGCTCTTTTTCGGGATCCCAGGGGCGCTCATCGTTCTTGGGGTCGATGTAGCGCAAGTAGTACCAGCACGAGCCGGCCCATTGCGGCATGGTGTTCGTTTCGCGTTTGTACCGCTTGCCGTCGCGAACCACGTAGAGCCAGTCGGCCGGGGCTTTTTCGAGCGGCGGCTCGGGACTGTCGTGCTTCGCGTCGAAGACCATGGTTTCGGGCAGATCCAGGGGCAATTCGTCGGGCGAAAGCGCGCGGACCAGGCCGTTGGGCTTCCCGTCGCCGTCCAACTCGTGGAGAATGGGGAACGGCTCGCCCCAGAAGTGCTGCCGGCTGAACAGCCAGTCGCGGAGCTTGTAGTTGACCGCCGAGCGGCCCAGGCCCGTGTTCTCGAGGTACTCGGTGATCTGCCGCTTGAACTCGGCCGTGGCGAGGCCGTTGAATCGGCCCGAATTGATCGCCGTGCCGTCGGCAATGAACGCCACGCGGCCGGCCAGGAGGTCCTCGCGGGCCTGGCCGGCCTCGGGGCCCGGATCGACCACCGTGATGATCGGCAGGTCGAACTGCCGGGCGAACTCGAAGTCGCGCGTGTCGTGGGCCGGCACGGCCATGATCGCCCCCGTCCCGTAGCTGGCCAGCACGTAGTCGGCCACCCAAATCGGAATGGCCTTGCCGTTGACCGGGTTGACGGCATACGAGCCGGTGAACACGCCGGTCTTCTCCTTGGCCAGATCGGTCCGGTCGAGGTCGCTCTTCGACGCCGCCTTGCGGCAGTACGCTTCGACGGCCGCGGCCCGGGCCGGCTTGGCAAGCCGGCGGACGAACGGGTGTTCCGGGGCGACGACCATGTAGGTGGCCCCGTAGAGCGTGTCGGGCCGCGTCGTGTAGACGCGCAGCACGTCGTCGCCCGGTTTCCGCGGCAAACCGTGGTCGATGCGGTCCACGAGAAACTGGTCGAAGTCCTCCTGGCGCGGCATGCCGTCGTCGCCGGTCCCCAGGCCGATGAAGAAATCGACCTCGGCCCCCACGCTGCGGCCGATCCAGTTGCGCTGGAGCAGTTTGATGCTCTCGGGCCAGTCGACCTGATCGAGATCTCTTTCCAAGCGGTCGGCATAGGCCGTGATCCGCAGCATCCATTGGCGCATGGGAATACGCACCACGGGATGTCCGCCCCGCTCGCTCACGCCGCCGACCACCTCTTCGTTGGCCAGGACGGTCCCCAAGGCCGGGCACCAATTGACCGGCGCCTCGAGCTGGTACGCCAGGCGATGCTCGTCCTGATAGCGGCGAACGGCCTCGTCGCCCGCCGCCTGAACCTCGGGAGGAATGGGCAGTTCGGCAATGGGGCGCCCGCGCTGCGCTTGGGGGTCGAACCACGTGTCGAACAGCACGAGGAAGATGAATTGCGTCCAGCGGAAATAGTCGGGGTCCGTGGTCGCCAACTCGCGCGACCAGTCGTAGCTGAAGCCCAGCATCTTCAACTGCCGGCGGAACGTCGCGATGTTCCGCTCGGTCGTCGTGCGCGGATGGGTGCCGGTCTTCTTGGCGTGTTGCTCGGCCGGCAGCCCGAACGCATCCCAACCCATCGGATGCATCACGCTACGTCCCCGCATGCGCTGGTAACGGCAGACGATGTCGGTGGCCGTATACCCCTCTGGATGACCAACATGCAACCCCTCGCCGCTGGGGTATGGGAACATGTCGAGTACGTAGAGTTTTTCGCCCGTCGGCAAGCGCGGCGCGGCAAAGCTGGAGGACTCTTCCCAGTATTTCTGCCACTTCGGTTCGATCGCCGCGGGGTTGTAGCGAGGCATAACGTGTTCTGCGCAAACGGGATAGCGGTACCGAAAAGCCCGATTGTACCGCCTTGGCCCTAGGCGACAAGAGCGCCTCGACGCCCTGGAAGCGACACGATGTGTTTCCGATGGGGCCTGAGCGTCCGATTCTAGCGAACCGTGACGTATCGCCGGTCGCCTGCAACTCTCAGGG
>JANLFZ010000086.1:8222-12406 GCA_024653385.1 Thermoguttaceae bacterium
TCCAAGCCGATGAACGTTGACGCGGCACGTGTTGCCGGATGCCACAGTGCGTGGTCTTGCCGCATCGAGCCGAGTTCGACCGAGGGAGCACGGCCGATTGGCGCAACTCGTTGTGCTGCAACATGTCCCGATCTAGCGGCAGGCCGTGCCGCGACTGGCCTCGGTACTTGGTACGCGATTTGCACAAGAGGAATCGTCGGTATGACTTATCCGCCGGAACAGTCCGATTCCTCGGAATCATTCCGTTTCGTTTCGTGTTATCCCCCTTCTGGTCCGTGCCGAGTCTCAACAAAGTCTTGGCCGGGTTGCGGAGAGAAGACGCGCCATGAGTACTCCCCTAAGAGACGTCGAAGAGGTGCAATTTTTCTGTCCCGCGTGCCACGGGCTGGTGAATCCCGAGTCGCCGGAGCCTGCCGATAGCCTCCATTGCGGGGTGTGCGGCCAGTCGCTCTGGTTCGTGGAACGCCCGATGAACGACACCTGTGTGGTCGTCGCGCCGGTGACCGAGCTGATCAACGAGGGCGACACGGTCAAGCAGGTGGGCGAGGTGCTTGCGGCGGCGGGCAATCGGCGGCGGCTGGTCGTCGATCTCTCCCGGCTCCGTTTTCTGCCCAATTCGGTGATCAAGGTGCTCTTGGCGCTTCAGCGGCGTCTGCGCGCCTTGGGCGGGTCCCTGACGATTTGCGGCTTGCACCCGGCGAACTACCACGCCCTGAGGAGGGCCCGGCTGACCACCGTGTTGAACATCTGCGACGATCCCGAGATGTTGTTTGACTGCTGAGTTGGCCCGCCACGCCCGCCCCGCCCGATGCCCAGGGGCCCGAGCGGGGTGGGTTCACTGCGCGGCCTCGCACTCCGCGACTTTCTGGGCGTGGAACTCCTCGGTCAGGAGACCTTCCTCGAACAGCAGGTTGAGCTGCCGTAGTCGGCCGGCCACTTGTTGCTTGGTGAACTTGGGTTTTCCTGCCGCGTCGGTCGAGGCGGGCGACGGCTTCGGCGTGGTCGGCTCGGGCGCGCGGCGAACTCGCCGAGGCGGCGGCTGGAAGGACGGGTCGAAGACCTGGACCTTCATTTCCTGGGCCGGAACCAAGTGCCGCCACAAGAACGCCTGCATTCGGTCTTCCACGGGGACGGCCTCGTGGACCACTTCCCGGCCCTGGATCTTCGCCAAGCCCACCAGCGAGATCGCCACGGGCTTCTTGGTCTCGGCCCGATCGGTCCGGACGATCAAACGGGCGGCCGACTGATTCGCCGAGGCCGAGCTGGCCAGGGCCGTAAAGCCCGGCGGCGGGTCTTTCAATCCGACGGTCACGGGGCCCGAAAAGCCGTCCTTGCGGATCACCTGCACGTTGACCTGGGCCGCGCCCTTGCCACGCATGCCGATGCTGGAAGGGACCACGCACAAGGCGAAATCGGGCTGGGGCGGGCTGAGCCGCAGCCGGTACGCGTACTCGTCGCCCCCGCTGCGCGTCGTATCGCCGAGATGGACGTAGTAGTTCCCGTCGGCAGGCAGCTTGACCATGACGTAGGAATCGGCATGGTGCGTGTTCACGCCCGCCAGGGGGTCTTCGTGGTCGTCGTTGAACGCCAGGAGCTTCCCGGAGGCGTCGGTGACCTTCAGGACCGAATCGAGTGGGGAATCCAGACGCCGCGCGGTGACCTCGGCAACGATCGTGTCGCCGGCACGGCCGGCGATCTCGAACACGTCCCAATCATCACGGCGGTCGATGCGGCCGTTGACGATCACGGGCAACTTCACCCGCTGCGCGTGCGACCGGTCGTTGTTCGTCTCCTCTTCGAAGCACTCGGGCAACGTGTCCAGGGCGAAGGGCACGGGGTTCGAGACGATCCCCCGTCGATTGGCCACCACCGGGTGGATTCCCGGCCGTGCGTCGGGCTCGGGAAGCGCCAGCTCGGCCCCCTCGAGGTTCCAGCCTTGCATCTCGACCTTCGGCGGCGAACCCGCCCGGCCGCCCAGCGGAAAGATGCCGGTCACAAACGGCAACTCGCCGATCGAGACGCGGTAGACGAAATCCTCGCGCCCGCGGAACAAGGCGTCGGTGATGGCCAGCACGTACTCGCCGTCCTTGGGCACTTGGAAGAAAATGACCGGATCGGGCTTGAACCGGTAGTCGTCGCTGTACGCCAACTCCTTGCCCGACGCGTCGTACAGCGCCATGACCGGCTGGAACCAACCGGGCACGGCGTCGGCGATGTACGGCACCAACTGCCGGGCGCTGGCGACGATTACCAGGCGCTGGCCTTTGCGGGCCTCGAAGCGGTAGAGGTTCACCTCGCCCGAGGCGATCTGCCCGTTCATCGTACACGGTATCGTGATCCGCTGTTCGACCTCCTCGGGCGGTCGGTTGCGTTTGGCCAGCTCCTCCTTGCCGAGGACCTGGAACTGGCTGGTGAGCATGGGCTTGCGGGAGACTTCGGGCAGTTGGCCGACGTGAAACGGCAGGGGATTCGACACGCCCCGGGGCGTGGCCAGGCGGATCTCCCGTGCACCCGGCTTCGCGTCGCGCGCCATGGTCACTTCGACCAGGACGATGTTCGAGATGGAAGCGTTGGCGGGGCGCTGGACGTATTCGGCCATGCGCTGTTCGATCTTGGCGATGAGCTTCTGGGCGGCCTCGGCCTTGGCGTCGGATCGCTGGGGGCCGCGTTTCAGCTCGCGGAGTTGCTCGCGCAAGAGCGTCAGTTCCTGGGGGTTCAGGCGCCTGCGGTACTCGACCACCTTCGCGGCGACGCCCTCGCCCGAGACCGTCGCCGCGTCGACGCCGTCCAACCCCTGCCCGCCCAGGCGGACCTGGAACGTCGTGCCTTGCTGGCCGCCGGCCGGATACACGAAACCGATGTAGGGTCGTTGCTGAGCCTGCGCCGCATGCGCGACGACCAGCGAGCCGGCCACGCCAAGAATCCACAGCCATCGCCGTCGGATCATAGGGAACTCCAGACCAGTGGATCGAGATTCGAATTCGGAATATGCGGTACGCCCCGGGTCACATGATCTCGGTCAACAGACCGGCCGACTTGACGCCTTCCGCCGGACTCGGCAACACGTAGGCCTCGGCGCCCATGGGGTGGGGGAGCCTCGCGCGGGTGTCGATGCCGGCCAGTTGATAGATGCTTCCGAGCAGGTCGACGGGATAAACGGGACGGTCCTTGACCTCCTCGGCCTTGGCGTCCGACGCCCCGACGACATGCCCGCCCTTGAATCCACCGCCGGCCACCAGCACGGTGAAGACGGCGCCGTAGTGGTTGCGCCCACCGTTCCACGGCGGCTGCCAGTCGACCTTGGGGCCACGGCCGAACTCGCCGCAGCACCACACGATGGTCGTATCCAACAGACCGCGATCCTTCAGATCGGCCAAGAGCGTCGCCAGCCCCTGATCGAGCTGCGGGGCCTGCCGCCGCATGGTCTGGAAGTGGTTGCTGTGGGTGTCCCAGCCGCCCGGGTAGTTGATCACGATGTAGGGCACGCCCGCCTCGACCAATCGCCGGGCCACGAGGCAATCCTGGCCGAACGTGTGCTTGCCGTACCGGTCGCGAAGTTCCGGTTTCTCCTTCGAGAGGTCGAACACCTCGCGCCCCTGACCGAGAATCAACTCGTAGGCCCGCTCCTTCGCTTCCTCGGACAGCGCCACCTGCGGGCTGGCGGACATCTGGCGGCCCATCGTGTTGAGCTTGGCCAACAGGTCGCGGCGGGCCTTCTGCCGGTCGTCGCTGATGCCGCGGGCAACGACGCCCTCGACCTCGAAGCGCGGCGCGCTCGGATCGCCCCCCGTGGCAAAGGGTTTGTACTTCGGGCCGAGGAACCCCTCTTCCGAGAACCGTCCCTGGGGCCGAGTCAGCACCACGTACGGCGGAATCAGCCCCTTGTAATCGCGACCCTTGAACAGCGCGAACACGGCCCCGACGCTCGGGTACGAGAGGCGTTCGCCGGGCGTGTGCCCGGTCTGCATCAGGTAGGCCGCCGTCTCATGGCCGTTGTTGCGGTGGGTCATGCTCCGGATCAGCGAGTACTTGTCGGCCTGCTTGGCCAACTCGGGGAACAACTCGCCGATCTGGATCCCGTCGACGTTCGTGGGAATCGCCTTGGCGAACTCGCCCATGTAGTCGCGGCCCGATTCCGGCTTCGGGTCCCACGTGTCGTTGTGCGACATGCCGCCCCAGAGAAA
>JANLFZ010000086.1:12416-16135 GCA_024653385.1 Thermoguttaceae bacterium
GAAAGATCTGGATGACCGATTTGGCTTTGGCCTTTGGCGGCGGCGCCGCGGGTTGGGCGGCGGTGGGCGCCGCAGCCGCGCCGAAACGATCGGCCACGAGCAATCCCGCCGCAGCGCCAAGGCCGCACGTCAGGACCTCGCGCCGCGACAAACGCCCTGTGGACTCACCATGGCGTTGTTGGTTCATGTTGTCCATCTCCTTTCCAGATGTTCGAACACGACGACCGCAGTTCCCGGCACGTGCCGAATTCCAGCGCCCTCATCGCAAGGCCAAGCCTTTCGATCGCACGAGGAACTCCTGTCTGGCGGACAGGCCGAGCCGCGGTATAGGTCAGATCGTCGAAATAGACCTTCAGGAAGCTGCCGCCAATGTGCGTGGTGAACAACCCGAACCGGTCCAACGTCGCGCCCTTCGCCTTGTCGCCCGGCTTCAGCGCCAACGCGACCGTCTGATCGCCCAGTGTGGCCTCGATGGCGCCTCGGCCGCCGGCCGCGTCGGGGTCGTAGACCAGTCTCCATGGAACGACCCTTTGCGGAACCAGCACCGGGCCTGCGCCGGCTTCGACGGTCACTCGGGGCGGATGTTCCCGCGCGTCGCTCGGCGGTCGGGGCGCCGCCCTGGAAGTCGCGTACGCGGGAACGAAATAGTGACCCACGCGGGTCGGGCCGCCGATTCTCACGCCCACGAAATCGCCCGCCTGGGTCGGAGCATTTTCCTTGTGGGCGCTATGGAACCAGCCGAAGTACATGCCCGAGTCCGGCGGACCAACCGTCAGCACCACCTTGCCTTGAGCCTCGAGGCGGTCGGCCAGCGAGAACGGGCCGACCCGATCGGCATAGTAGCCGTAGACCCCGCTGCGCCAGAGCGTTCCTCCCAATTCGCCCGGCGTCCCGCCGGCATGCCGCGTGGGCGCGCTATAGCCGAAATCGTGGGCCCCGCCTTCCTCGCGACGCTCGTAGGTGGCGCGGTTGCCCACGCCTTCCCAGCCAGGATCCCGGGCGAAGTCGATCACTTGCCCGTCGTGCCGGAGATCGTCGAAGTAGATCGTCAGCGCGTTGCCCGGCCTCTCCGAGTTCATCAGGCCGAACCGGTCGAACGTGGTCCCTTGTTCCTTGTAGCCCTTCGGAAGCGTGACGGTGAACGTCTTCGTCTCGAATTCCTCGGGCTTGGGGCTGTTGCTGCGGACCGTGCAACGGAACTGGCCGTTGCCGTCGGCCGCCAGCGGGTCATAGTCGAGCGTCCAGGCGTACCGCGTGCCGTCGTTCTTGATCGACGGCGGCCGGTACTTGCGTCCCTGCCCTGGCGGTTTGGTCTTATCGACGATCCACGGGGTCACCTTCGTGCCGCAAGCCTGGTTCGTGGCGGTGACGAGTTGGAGCGTGATCCGGGCGCCGGCGCCTTCGCCGGCAAAACGGAAACCAAGCGAGTTCTGGCGTCCCCCGCCCGGCCGATCGCCCCGGAACCAGCCAAAGAACACGCCGCTGGAACCCGAGGAAGCGGTCAGGGCAAAGGACCCCGAGGCGCTCAGCTTGTCGTTGAGCGTCCGGACGGGAATCCTCGCGGCGTAGGAGGCATGGGCCGAGCCGCGCCAAATCGTACCGCCGATCTCGCCCTTTTCCTTCCCGGCAAAATGGGTCGGGCTGTAACCGAAATCCTGGCGCACCGTCTTCGTCGCCTTCGGGGCGATGCGGTTGTTGAATCCCTCCCAACCGGGATCGCGGTCGAAGTGCTCGGTCTTGAGCACGTTTGGCGGCGTTTCGCCCGATCCGCTGTCGGCGACGCCCAAGAACGCCGCGACCACCAGCGCTGGGCCCAGACGGCCGAACGCGATGGCGCGTTGATCCAGGACACGTTGCCGAGGGGTGCGGCCCATGGGAGCGGCCTATGGTCTCGAATGCCCGCCCGCGTCAGTGACGATACAGGAACTCCGTGCTATTGATCAGCGCCCAGGTGATATCGACCCAGTCGTCGCGCCGTTTGACCGTGACGAGCTTGGCGGGCGGGGCCGATTTGCCGCCGCGGCCGACCTTGGCGCCGCGCACCGGTTTGCTGGGCGGCGCCGGCTTGCTTGTCGCCGTGCTGCCGTACGCCAACGCGGTCCGCACCTCGTCGGCCGTCGGGCGGCGTGAGAGGATCGTCAAGTAGAGTTCCTCGACGATCGCCTCCGGCTTGCGGCCCGACTCGAAGATCGCCCGCAGTTTCGGGCCTTGTTCGAGCTTGCGCTGGATATGGCTCGAATTGAGCATGTGCAGCCACTGGGCGGGCACGGGCTTGTTGTCGCGTTCGTTCTCCATGCCCGTCGCCCTGGCCGAACGCCCGAACAGGGCCAGGAAGGGGCTGGTGATGCTCCCGTCGGCAATGGCGATGGCCGGCACGTTCTGGGGGATGTAAGTGAACGGTTCGGGAATCGCGCTGGTGTACAGGTCGCTCGTGCCCGTGATCGCGTTGACCGCGTCGATCAGGACCTCGGCGTCGAGTCTTCGCAACGGGTAGGCCGCGAAATTGGCGGTCGCCTCGGCCGACGTGAACCGAGGCATCGAGGAGAGTTGGTACGTCTTCGAGTTCAAGATCAAGCGGTAAAATCGCTTGAGGTCGTACCGGCCGGCGATCATCTGTTTCTCAAGGTACGCCAGCAACTCGGGGTTGCTCGGCGGGTTGTCGTCGCGGATGTCGTCGGGCTCGTGGACGATGCCGCGTCCCAGAAGCCACGCCCACACGCGGTTGGCGATGCTCCGGGTGAACCAGGGGTTCTTCGGCGTGATCAGCCAATCGGCAAAGACCTCGCGCGGGTCGCGGTCCGGCGGGATGACCACCTTGGTGCCGTCGGGAAAGACCGCCGTCAGCGGACCGTTCTCCACGGGGACCACCGGCTCTGGCGCCGGCGCCGGCTTGCCCGACGTGTCGGGCGCCGTGTTCTGAAACGGCGTGGCCGACCGGAGCGGGTCCCAAAAGACCATCTCCTCCTTCCATTCGCGGGTCGGCTTGTAGCCGATCTGCGAGAAGAAGGCCGCCATGCCCTGCAAGCGCGCTTGGGGCCACGAATCCGCCCGCGATCCCATGAACGTCAACGCCACGGCCGCGGCAATGCCGTCGGGCGTCCGGTTCTGGACCGCCCGATAGAAATTGACCGGTCCCACGCGGAAATTGCTTCCGCTGGAGGTGAGCAACTCCCGAGCGAACTGGTCATACGGCTTGTTTTGGGCGATCGACGCGCGGACCCAACGGTGGTACGCCTGGGCCGCGTTGGGCCAGAGATTCACGGGAAACTCGGCCTTGATCCTCAGCACGTCGCCCCATTTCATCGACCAGTAGTCGGCAAACTCGCTCCGCTCCAGCAATCGGTCGATCAATCGCTGGCGTTTGTTCTTCGTGTCGGGGTCGTCGATGAACTCCCGCGCCTCCTCCGCGGTGGGGAGCGTGCCGATCACATCCAAGTACGCGCGCCGGACAAACACCGCATCGGAACAAAGAACCGGCCGAATGCCCAACGACGCCAGTTTGGCGAACACGAGCCGGTCGATTTCCCCAGCCGGCGAGACGGGCTCAGGATCCTCGAACGGGTTGGATGCCGTCTCTGCCGCAAACGCCCAGCCAGCCACGGCCAACCATGCCGCCCAAAGGACAAACGACGTCTTCATTCCCATCGATTTCTCCCAACTCACCGGGCTTTGGCCTGCTGGCGCCCCCGATCGTCTCTCAAGACACCAACATCGCCAGG
>JANLFZ010000087.1:0-1217 GCA_024653385.1 Thermoguttaceae bacterium
CATGTAGTCGTGGGTGCTGGCTACGAAGATGTCCTGGAGCGGGTCTTCGTCTTCGGTCTTGGCCCCGGTGAGGCCCTTGCCGCCGCGGCGCTGTTGCCGGTACGCCGTGATGGGGGTGCGCTTGATGTAGCCGTTGCTGGTGATCGAGACGACCATCGTCTCTTCGGCGATCAGGTCTTCCACGTTGATGTCGCCGAGTTCCTCGCCGCTGATTTCGGTGCGGCGCTCGTCGGCAAAGCGCCGTTTCAACTCGCGGAGGTCCTCGCGGATGAGCTGCTCGATGTTCTTCCGATCGGAGAGGATGCGGTTGTACTCGCCGATGTCGGCCAGAAGCTTGCGGTGTTCGTCGGCCAGCTTCTCCTGTTCGAGATTGACCAACTGGCCGAGCGTCATGCGCAAAATGGCGTCGGACTGGACCGCGGTCAGCGTGTAGGTCTCGGCGGCCCCGCGCTCCGACTCGAACAGGGCAAACCCCTCGTCGCCCAGTGCCCGACGCAGCATGGCCGCCGGGCAAGGGATCTGCATCAGCCGCGCTTTGGCCTCGGCCTGGTTGCCCGACGAACGGATCACGCGGATCACCTCGTCGATGTCGGCCAGGGCCAAGAGCAAGCCCTCGACCGTGTGTTTGCGCTGGCGCGCCCGGGCCAAGAGGAACTGGGTCCGGCGGCGGATGACCGTCACCCGGTGGCGCAGAAACTCCTCGAGCAGGTCCTTGAACGACAGCACCCGCGGCTTCCCGTCGACCAGCGCCAGGAAGATCAGCGACACGCTTTCCTGGAGGGGCGTGAACTGGTAGAGCTGGTTGAGGACGACCTGCGGGTCGGCGTCGCGCTTCAGCTCGATCACCAGGCGGACGGGCTCCTTGAGATCGCTCTCGTTGCGAACCTCGGAGACTCCCTCGATCCGGCCACCCTCGACCGCGGCGTTGATCGCCTGCTCGACGCGGTCGCGGGCCTGCTGATAGGGCACTTCGTTGACGACGATCCGGCTCCGCCCTTTATGTTCTTCGATGCGCGCGCGGGCTCGGACCACGATCGTGCCGCGACCCGAGTGATAACCTTCGCGGATCCCTTGCCGTCCGCAAATGATCCCGCCGGTGGGGAAGTCGGGTCCCGGGCAGATCTCCAGCAATTCGTCGATCGACACGTCGGGGTCGTCGATCACGCGAATCAGGGCATCGCACACCTCGCCCAGGTTGTGCGGCGGGATCGACGTGG
>JANLFZ010000087.1:1227-4651 GCA_024653385.1 Thermoguttaceae bacterium
CCATGCCCACCGCGATGCCTTGCGACCCGTTGACCAGCAGGTTGGGAAAGCGCGACGGCAACACGGCGGGTTCCATGCCCTTTTCGTCGTAGGTGGGCAGGAAATCCACCGTGTCCATCTTGAAGTCTTCGAGCATCATCGCCGCAATGGGCGACAAGCGAGCTTCCGTGTATCGCATGGCCGCCGCGGGCAACCCGGCGATCGACCCGAAGTTGCCCTGCTTGTCCAGCAGCGGGTAGCGGGTGTTCCATTCCTGGGCCATCCGGACCAGGGTGGGATAGATCGCCTGGTCGCCGTGGGGGTGATAGCGCTTCATCGTCTCGCCGACGATGCCCGCGCACTTCGACGTCGACCCGCCCGGCCCCAGGTTGAGGTCGTTCATCGCGACCAGGATGCGCCGCTGGGACGGCTTGAGCCCGTCGCGCACGTCGGGCAGCGCCCGGCTGACGATCACGCTCATCGCGTACGTCAAATAGCTGCCCTTGAGTTCCTCCTCAATGGGGAGTTCGACGAGCCGCGCGGCAAAGACCCCGCTACCGTTTCCATTGCCCCCATTGGGGGAGGATCCAGATGGCTCGGAAGGCGATTCCGGCGGAAGATTGGAATCCGTGGACAAGAGACAATCCTTTCAACACACCCGGGTCGCACACGTGCGATTTCAAACACCGTAGTATACCAGTTCCAGGCATCTTCCACAATCGCAACGCCGCGAAAACCGACGATGCAACCTCAAGCCGCACAATGAGTTGAGCCATCCGGGCTCCGCGACTTCCCGCGCGGACCCAAGGTAGACGCGCCAATGGAAAAGACGCCCCTTGCGACCAAGAAAGCACGGCCCCGATCGTTAGCTACCCCATCGCCGCACCAGACCGTGTTCCACGCCAAGGTGGTCGCAGATCCGGCCGACAATGAAGTCGATGAGGTCCTGGATCGAGGTGACGCCGTGGTAGAAACCGGGCATGGCGGGCAGGACGACCGCCCCGGCCTCGGCCGCGCGCGTGAAGTTCCTCAGTTGAACGATCGACAGCGGCGTCTCGCGCGGCACGACGATCAAGGTGCGCCGCTCCTTGAGGTGGACTTCGGCCGCCCGGTGAATGAGGTTCGTCCCCGAGCCGTGGACGATCGCGCTTAAGGTGCCGCACGAGCACGGGCAGATGACCATGCCGTGGGTGCGAAACGAGCCGCTGGCGATCGGGGCCTGATAGTCGCGGTAGTGGTGATACCGCACCTGTCCCGGCTCGCCCGTCGCCACCGAAAGCACGTTGCTCGACTCGCTCGAGATGCCGGCCAGTTGTCGCACATACTGGAGTTTCGGATCGGCCAGGCTCGCCGGGGTTCCCAACAGCAACATCGAGGGGTTGAACTTGTCGAGGTCCACCGTCAGGTCGAGTTCCTGCTTGAAGATCGACCTCGCGGCGGAGCTGATCGTCAGATGGACATCGCATCCGGCCGCCAGCAGCACGTCCACCAGCCGCACGGCATAGGTCACTCCGCTGGCCCCGGTGACGGCAACGACGAATCTTCGCTTCATTTGATTCCCCAGTAAAGCGTGGCGATCCCCAGGGTCAATCGCTGACAACGCACGTCGACGAGTCCCGCGGCGCGCAACCGCCGGGCCAGGGCCTCGCCCTGCGGAAACTCGCGGACGCTGGAGGGAAGGTAATGATAGGCTCCGTGGCGGTTGCGGGCCAGGGTCTGGCCGATCCGCGGCAGAACCCGGCGGAAATACCACCCGAAGGCCATGCGGGCCAGGGGCGTTTCAGGCAACGAGAATTCGAGCACGGCGACCGCGCCGCGCGGCCGGCAGACGCGCACCATCTCGCCGAGCCCACGGTCGGTGTCTTCGACGTTGCGCAGCCCAAAAGCCACGCTGACCACCTGGAAGGTGTTGTCCGCAAAGGGCAGGCGTTGGGCGTCGGCCTCGACCAGCGCGATCGACGCTTCGGCTCCTGCCCGACGCACCTTCGCGCGGCCGACGGCCAGCATTTCCCGGCAGAAGTCGGCTCCGACGACGCGGATTCTGCCCCCGCCTGCCTTCCAATAGGCCAACGCCAAGTCGGCCGTGCCGGTACACACGTCGAGCACCGGCTCCTTGCCCGAGGGGGGAACCCGCCGCACCGTCTCCCGGCGCCATCGCCGATCGATTCCGAGCGAAAGCAGCCGGTTCAGCAGGTCATACCGCCCGGCGATCTCGCCGAACATCTGTCGAATCCGGCCATCGGACTTATCCACGGGCATGATCGGCCATCGCGCAAGAGGAGTACCTTTCACCATAGGCCAACCGCGCCTATTCGGCAAGCCGGTCGAGCCACGCCAGCACCAGCGCGCGCATCTCGGCCGTCTCTTCGTGGCCACAATCGAACAATTCGATGCGGCAGTCCTCTTCGCGGCCGTACTTGCGGTACAGGGGGAGCAGGTGATCGCGGATCCGCTCGACGCCGGCCGGGGGGGTAAGCAGGTCGCGGCGGCCGTTGAGGCTCAGGTGCGGCCGGGGGACGATCAACTCGCAAATCTCGTGGGCCTGAAAGTGCTTCAGCAAGCCCGGCACGTAATAGTAGATCCCGTGCCCGGCCAGGTTGTCGATGCGAATCAGTTCTTCGTAGTCGGTCAGGCAGCAGAGATTGATGCAAAGGCGGACGCGAGGGTCGAGAGCCGCCAGCCACCAGGCCTTGGTCGAGCCCATCGACAGTCCCATGGCTCCGATCCGCGCGGCGTCGACCTCGGGGCGGCTTGCGAGATAGCTGACGGCCTGGAACTCGTCGAAGAGCATCATCCCCCAGAGGACTTCGCCGCGCCACAGCATCCGCTTGAACGTGTCGTGCTCGCCGCGCTGGCCGTCGGCCTGGTGCTTGCGTCCCGAGAAGCACCAACTGTCGATGGCCAGCGTCACCAAGCCCTTTTCGACGCAGACGGGGGCGTACGCGGACAACACGTCCAGACCCGTGAGCAACTCTTCCTTGCCCAGGTCGTAGTTGCCGCCGTGCGAGTGAAGGTACACAAGACCGGGCGCAGGCTGCCGGCGGCGCTGGGGCAGCAACAGGATTGCCGGCACGGGCTCGATCCCGTTCAGATCCAACTCGAGGTGCTCCAGCGTGTAACCCCGTCCTTGTTCGGTGCGCAGGACCCGGCCTTCCGGCTTGCGCCGGGGCGGCAAGTCGCCCAACAGCCCCCACAGCTCGTGACGCCGCTTCTCTTGGTAGGCGGCAAACTGCTCGGGGGTGCCTCGATCGGAGGAAGATTGGTCGGCCATCGCGGACCTCGACTGGCAATTCGGTTGAGCGCCATTGTGATCGACGCTTCGGTTTCATGCAATCGCCCGCGTGCAACGTTGCCGCTCGGTGGGAAGGCGACCTACAATGGCGCCATGGACCTTTGCCCGCAAGACGACCAGCCGCTTCGTTGCCGCCGCTGCCGGACCGAGTTG
>JANLFZ010000087.1:4661-7604 GCA_024653385.1 Thermoguttaceae bacterium
ACGTGGTCCACGTGGAGGCGGTCGCCGACCCGAGCCCGCCGGTCTTCACCGACGAGGACCTCGCGCGCGATCCACGCGCCGAGATCGAGCGGTTGGTCGAGGCCCTTGCGGACCTGTCGGCCCAGGAAGCGATGGACCAGGTCTTCCGCCGGCTGGCGTTCCTTCTTTGTGCATCGTGTTACCGGCAGTGGATCGACAACCCCGTGGGTTGACCGCGGGAACCGACCGAAGTACCCTCATCGCTGGTCGCGCAGGCCAGGTGGCTTGGTTGTTCTGCCCTCATTCCTCGCTGGAGCAGTCGCGATGAATCCGCTGTTTCTCGTGTTCGTTGCCGCGGCGTCTTGTGGCGACTCCGCATCGGGCGAATTGCCGAAGCCGACGATCCCGGTGCTGGAACGCGTGGTCGATCTCGACGTGGGCCAGTCGCAAGAGGTGGAGCTATCCAACGGGCAGCATGTGACGGTGAAGCTTCTCCGCCTGAAGGAGAGCACCGACCCGATCCGCGACGCGGTGCGCCAGTCCCGGGTCGAGGTCGAGATCGAGGGGCACCGGGCGTGGATCGTCTCGGCCAACTACCACCTGCCCGTGACGGTCGGCCCGGTGCAGATCGACTGCCCGATCACCAAGGGGCCCACGCGCAACAGCAACGGCGACGCCTGGGGACTGGCGAAGGACGCTCGGTTGCGCCTGTGGCCGGCCGGCTCGCCTTGGATCGCGCCGGGGACGTTCGGCTACCCGGTCAAGCAGCGGTGGTTCGCCGCGTCGACCCAGATGGCCAACGAGCCGGTGTACGTCGACCACGGCGAAAACCCCAAGGTCCGCAAGATCTACTACCACTACGGCCTGGATTTCGGCGGCTGCGAGGGACTCACCGAGGTCGTGGCGGCGACCGACGGTTTGGTGGTCTCCTCGGGCAAGGAGGTCTTGGAAGGATACCGGGACACGCCGGTCAGTCCGCGTTACGATGTGGTCTACGTGCTCGATGGCCGGGGCTGGTTCTGCCGCTATAGCCATTTCCACTCGATCGACCCGGCGATCAAACCCGGGGTCAAGGTTCGGCTGGGACAGCGGCTGGGCCTGTTGGGAAAGGAAGGGGGTAGCGGCGGTTGGACCCACCTGCACTTCGACATCTTCTGCCGGCAACCCTCGGGCAAGTGGGGCTGCCACGAGTCGTATGCGTTCGCGTGGGAGGCCTATGTGCGCGAGTACCGCCCCCATGTCATCGCCGTGGCCCGCCCCCACCACTTCATCCGAAGCGGCGATTCGGTCGAACTCGACGCCGGCCGCTCGTGGAGCGCCGACGGCAAGATCGCCCGGTACGAATGGACCTTCACCGACGGCACGACCGCCCAGGGACCCAGAGTCCGGCGCACGTATGCCAAACCGGGCTACTACAGCGAGACGATCAAGGTGACCGACGCGGCCGGCCACGCGGCCTATGATTTCGCCATCGTGGTGGTCGTCGATCGGCAGCGGCCCGACGAGGCGCCGCCGTCGGTCCATGTGACCTATCATCCCTCGCTCGGCGTCCGGCCTGGCACGGAGATCACGTTCAAGGCCCGCACGTTCGGCACGACCGACGGCGAGGAATCGTGGGACTTCGGCGACGGCAGCCCTCGGCGGACGACTCGCTCGGACGGAAACGTGAAGCCCCTGGCCAAGGACGGCTACGTGGTGCTGCGCCACCGCTACGAGAAGCCGGGCCACTACCTGGTCCGGGTCGAACGCACCGACCGCAAGGGCCAGACGGCGGTCAACGCGGTCCATGTCGAGGTCGAGCCCACTCCTTTGCATTCCGGCGAAAAAACGCGATAATGCAGGATTCCCCTTGCCCCGCGGAGGCCTGCCCGAGATGCGCGAAAAGGTGCTCTACCAAGCGGTCACGTTCGACGACGTCTTGCTCGAACCTCGCTATAGCGACGTGCTCCCCTCCGAAGTGGACGTGAGCACGCAGTTGACTCGGCGAATCCGAATCAACATCCCCATCCTCAGCTCGCCGATGGATACCGTCACGGAAAGCGCGATGGCCATCGCGTTGGCCCAGGAGGGGGGACTTGGCGTGATCCACAAGAACCTCTCCATCGCGCGGCAGATGGAAGAGGTGGAGAAGGTCAAGCGAAGCGCCAACGGCATCATTCTCAATCCGGCGACGCTTCCACCCGACGCCACCGTCGAACAGGCCCGGCAACTTATGGACCAATACAAGGTGTCCGGTGTGCCGATTGTCGAGCCCGACGGCCGGTTGGTGGGCATTGTGACCCGGCGCGACCTGAGGTTTCTGGCAAACTGGGAGCTGCGCGTTGCCGAGGTGATGACCAAGGACCACCTCGTAACCGCCACGGGAACCGTGACGCTTGCGCAGGCCGAGAAGATTTTGATGGAAAAAAAGGTGGAGAAGCTTCTTCTGGTTGACGAAAACTTCAGGCTGACAGGACTGATCACCATCAAGGACATCGACATGATGCGGAGCTACCCGAACGCATGTAAAGATGCGTTGGGGAGACTGCGCGTAGGGGCGGCCGTTGGCGTCCACGATTACGAACGCGTCGAACGGCTGATCGAGAAAGGGGTCGATGTCTTGGTGGTCGATAGCGCCCACGGCCACTCGGCCAACGTGGTTGAGACAGTCCGGAGAATCAAACGGGAATGGGAAATCGAGGTGGTTGCCGGCAATGTGGCAACCTCGGAGGGATGTCGGACGCTGATCGAGGCGGGTGCCGATGCCGTGAAAGTCGGTATTGGCCCGGGATCGATCTGTACGACGCGGGTGATCTCGGGTGTCGGGGTTCCCCAAGTCACCGCCATTTACCAGGCTGCCCAAGCAGCCAAGGCAACCGGAACCCCCGTCATCGCGGACGGCGGCATACGTTACTCAGGCGATATCACCAAGGCGATTGCCGCAGGTGCTCATTGCGTCATGATTGGCGGGCTGTTCGCCGGAGT
>JANLFZ010000087.1:7614-12956 GCA_024653385.1 Thermoguttaceae bacterium
CCTTGAAAACACGGCCGTGGTAAAGGATCCGCTGGCCGTGTTTTCAAGGCATATCGCGGGATGGGGTCCCTGGGGGCCATGGTGCAAGGATCGGGCGAACGATATCGCCAGAACCCAGGCAACAAGCCGGACAAACTTGTACCCGAAGGCGTTGAAGGAAGAGTCCCTTACAAAGGTCCGCTGGGACCATTTATCTACCAGCTCGTGGGGGGGCTCCGGGCTGGAATGGGTTATTGTGGAACACGGACCATCGACGAATTGCGTACGGAAGCGCGATTCATCCAGGTCTCGGCAGCTAGTGTGCGGGAGAGCCACCCTCATGACATCGCCATTACGCAGGAAGCGCCCAACTACAGCACCGAGTACTCCGGCGAGGAAAACAACTAACGGCCGGCCGCGTTACCGTCGGATGCGATGTCTGACCGGCCGGTTCCTGGCGATGATCGCGGTGCTCGCTTTCGCCACGGGAGGCGCGGCAGCGGTCTCTCCGGTGCAGCAGGTCAGCTATTCGACCGGGCAAAAGGGAAGTCAGCTCAAGTGGCTCCCCTATCACGGGGCAAGCGGTGGCGGTGTCGAACCGGCGTTGGCCACCGAGCCGGTGGCCGGCCCCAAACTTGCGGCGCCGAACACACCTGGGGCCACCACCGCGCCGCCGGACCGTGTGGGCGAACCGGCCGAGAAGCCCGTTGCCTCGCCCTCGCCCGCCAAACCCCTGACCGGCAACGCGAAGGCCGCGGTCGCCCCGGCCTTGAAGACTGAACTGCCCAAACCGACCCTTGAGACGGCGGCCGCTCCGCCCCAAGAGGGATGCCCGCCGCTGGATCAAGTGCGTCCGATCCGGGAAGCGCGGATTCTGGAACGCATCCCGCCCGCACCGGGGATGTTCCCCCAGATCTGCTCGATGACACGCGACGTGTACCAACCCAGGGCTTGGGCCCCGATCACGTTCCGGTGGACCGCCTCGGCCTTGTGCTCGAAACCGGTCTACTTCGAAGACCCCCATGTGGAACGATACGGCCACATGTGGGGACCGTACCTCCAGCCGTTCATGTCGGCGGGCCATTTCTTCCTTGCGGTGCCGGCCTTGCCGTACCTTGCCGGGCTCTATCCGCCAAACGAGTGCATCTACACCTTGGGCTATTACCGGCCCGGCAGTTGCGCTCCGTACCTGCTCGATCCGTTGCCGCTAAGCGTCCGGGCAGCCCTGGTGGAGGGAAGCGCGGCCACGGGCCTGGTCTTCCTGCTGCCGTAATGCGTGCCGGTTCCGGGTGCGGCTATTGCAAGGCGCATCCGCCTTCGCCGCATCGCGGGGCGCCGCACATGCCCAGGTCCTTGGCCGGACATGCCGGGTTCGAGGTGCTATGCGCCACCGGAAGGCTCAACCGCTTCGTGAGTTTCTTTCGGCCGCAGGCTGGGCACTCGGGACGCTCATCCTGGGTGCGCACCAGGACCTCGAACTCGTGCCCGCACTGGTCGCACGAATACTCGTAAATCGGCATAAGTCGATTTCTCCGCAATTCCAAACGAGCATGTCCAGTACCGAAGAGATCGTCTCGCGTCGGGGGTCTCACCGGGCGTGGGCGTGGGCAGGCAGTGGCGCTAACCACTGCTCGAACAGGGCGGCCACGTGATCGAAAGGAACGTCCAAGGTCCAGTCGCACTGGGCGATGATGCCCCCCCGGCCGAAATCCAACGCCGCGCGAAGCTGCCGGACGCCCCCGTGGATCGCGGCGACGGGCCCTTGAACGAGCACGTGCGGGTCGTCGATGCCCACCCAAAAGGTCACCCGGTTCCGGTACTGCGCGGCGAGGCTCTCGAAAGGCAGTCGCGCGGGCTGGCAGTGGATCGCGTCGATGCCGATCTCGACGAGATCGCCAAAGATCTCCGCGACGTTGCCGCCAGTGCGGAAAAACGCGAACTTGTCGCGGCCCCTGAGGATCTCGCAGAACTCGCGATACATCGGTTTGAACAGCCCTCGCCAGGCGTCCAGAGGGAGCGCCAGCCCCTGGGCCGTTCCCCATTCGTCCTGGAACGCCACCCCATCGACGTCGGTCCCTGCCCACACCTCGATCTCCCGCGCATAGTAGTCGTGAAGCATGTCGAGCAGATCCCGGGCCGGCTTCGTCGCCTGGTACAGATCGGCCAGACTGGCGCTTCGGCCGCGCAGGAGCTGAAAACGCTCGAAAGGCCGGACGTCGGTCTGCGCCAGGACGAAACGCGAGGTGGCCGCGCAACTCCGATTGATGGCCGAGAGATTCATGCGCTCGATCAGTTCCCACGGGAGCCGGTATGCCGCCACCTGGGAGGCGTCGGCCAGCGGCGAGGCGACCAGTTCTCCGGCCGTGCCACGGCGCGGGGAACGAAAGACGCAGCCCCAGGCGTCGATATACTCGCCGGCATCGCACGGCGTGCCTTTCGAGCGCGCACCGCGTGGCGGGCGGAAGTCCGGCCGAACTAGGTCGCTGGGGTACCGGAACTGGATTTCGGCCACCTCGTCGAAGCGGAGCATCTCGACGCCCGGCGCAACCCAAAGGTCGCGCGGCGCGCGATCCGTGGCCTCGTGGCGTAACGTCTTCAGGACGCGTTCGCGTGCGGTGGGCATCGTTGGGAGCAAACCAAGTCAAAGGTTGGAGATCAATCCGTCGGCCACGCGTTGGAGGCGGTCGCGCCGCAGGAGCCGCACCCGGTTGCCGTCCAATTCGGCGATCAGCCCGGCCTCGACCAGCCGGCGGATGGTCCGCGAGAGCGTCTCGCTCGTGAGATTGAGGTGACTGGCCACATGCCGTTTGAGCGTCGGAAGTTCCACGGTGCCCTCGGCATCAGCGTCGGCATCGAGCAAGTAGCGCGCGATCCGGCCCACGGCGTCGCGCAGCACCACGTCTTCGAGAAGATCGACAAGCTGGCGCACCCAAAGCGTCAGGCCGAGCATCATTCCCATGCACACGGAATGGTCTTCTTCGAGCAGGCGACGGAACGGCTCGCACGGCAAGAGGGCGCACTCGGTGGGGGCGACAGCCTCGGCGTTGGCCGGGCAATCGAAGCCGCCGATCGCCGCGACCTCGGCGAAGGTGTTTCCAGGCCCCACCATGTGCAGCACGTGCTCCTTGCCGTGGGCGGCGACCTTGTACACCCGCACCAGGCCCGAGCCCACCACGAACACCCCGGGGCACGGCTGCTTCTCGCGGAAGATCGTGGCCCCTTTCTCGAAGCGCACGACCCGCGCCATGGCCGCCAATCGCTGAAAACCCCGCTCCTCGACGCGCGAAAACCATCGGCAGCCTTCCAGGATTTCCGCTACGTTCATGAGCTTGCCATGCCATGCGACCGCCGCGTCCTTGGCGTTGGCCGAGAAGAGGGACGCGGCACCCCAAGAATCGTATTATACGGTCCGCGCGGCGGCGCCGGCAATCGTCCCGGAGGCGGCTTCCCCAACCGGTGCCGTAACTTGTTCTAGACGAGCGACCAACCGTCGGGCAGAACGGCGTTTTTCGGCACCACGAGCACCCCGTCGCGGACCATGGCGCAGTCGGTCTCCTCGGTCGACTGGAGACCGTTGGCATTGACCGCCTGCACGCCGCGCCCGATGCGGCAATTCTTGTCGATGATGGCCCCTTCGATGACGGTTCCATCGCCGATGCCCAGCGGGGGCAAGCCGTCTGCCGGGCTGTCCTCGTCGCCCAAGCCTCGATAGAAGTCGTTCCCCATGACCACCGAGTTGCGGATCACCACGTTGCGACCGATGAGGCACCGCAAGCCGATGACGCTGTTCTCGATGATCGTCCCCTCGCCGATCTCGCAACCATCGGCCACCAGACTTCCGCGGATCACGGCCCCGTCGATCCGCGACGGCGGGAGGAAACGGGCCCGGGTGTAGATCGGCGACTGGGGCGTTCGCAAGTCGAAGGCCGGCTCGACCCGCGCCAGTTCCAGGTTCGCTTCGTAAAACGAGCGGATCGTGCCAATGTCCTCCCAGTACCCGTCGAACAGATGCACCTGCACATGCCGGGCACGGATCGACGCCGGGAAGATCTCGCGGCCGAAGTCCTGGTAATTGGTCTTCTCGAGAACCTGCACCAGCGGGTCGCGGTTGAACAGATAAATGCCCATGCTCGCCAGGCAATCGCGGCCGCGGCTCGACACGCCGTGCGCGTCGATCCAATCGGGCGGGGTGCGCACGTGCTCCAGCTCTTGCTCGGTTTGCGGCTTTTCGAGAAAACCGGTGACACGACCCGTCTCGTCCAGACGCATGATCCCCAGGCCCGAGGCGTCCTTGCTGTGAACGGGCACCGCGGCGATCGTCACGTCGGCCCCCGAACGCTCGTGCGTCGCGATCATGTCGCGGAAGTCCATTCGATAGAGCTGGTCGCCGGAAAGAACCAACACCAAGCGGACCCCCGGCTGTTGGATGTAGCGGAGGTTCTGCCGGACCGCGTCGGCGGTTCCTTGGTACCACGTGGCGTTTTCGTTCGTCTGCTGGGCCGCGAGGATCTCGACGAACCCCCGATCGAACGGGGCGAACGTGTACGTCGCCCGGATGTGCCGGTGCAGGCTGACCGAGTTGAATTGCGTCAGCACATAGACCCGGTTCAGCCCGCTGTTGATGCAATTCGAGAGGGGGATGTCGATCAACCGGTACTTGCCGGCGACGGGAACCGCCGGCTTGGAGCGGTACTTGGTCAGCGGATAAAGGCGGGTTCCACGCCCCCCGCCAAGCACCAGCGTGATGACGTCCTTCATGGCGACTCCCTTAGAACAGGGGGGGACCGCAACCGAGTCGTTGCACCCCACATCTTATCGAAGAGCCAAGGCTATGGAAACCATCCGGGGGCGGGTGCGAGACCGTTGCGGGGTGGGTCTGTTCGGCATCGTCCTTACGGTTGGCATGGGACCAAGGTGGGGTGGTAACAGAAAAATCAAGTAAACGTCTGGTGCAGACGATACTGGCAGTACCGAGAGGTCCCGGTGCGCGCCGTGGCGCGTGGCGGCCCTCCGACTCGATCGACCCAGACTTCCCCTTTCCCGCCCCAGCAAGGTCAACCGCCATGAAGACGTGGCTCCCGCTGTGTATTGTTGCGGTCATGCTTTGCGCCGGCCCCGTGAACGCCGACGACCCCAGGGTCGATGTCGGACGACCTGACCCGCAGGGGCCATTGCCGACCCTGTCGGGACTGGCCCAGGAGGAACTCTTGTGGCCTCCGGATCAGGCCGCGCGTCCCTCGGTCCCGGTCATGCCCGCGGGCACCATGCTCGATGCCCCCGCACCCGCGCTGGGTGCCCCGTTGCCGGCCGGCGCGGCCTCGCCCGCCACTGAACCCACGCCTGCCGCGGCGCCAAACCGCCAG
>JANLFZ010000087.1:12966-16043 GCA_024653385.1 Thermoguttaceae bacterium
ACTCGTCCTGGCGGTTTGGCGCCGCGGCAGGACGAGTATTACACCCTGGACGAACTCAAGAGCGAGATGAAGAAGCTCGTTTGGACCAAGGGCGATTTCAAGATCGTGCCCTACGGCATCCTCTGGGGCAACATGGTTTACGAGACCCAACGCACCAACGTGGGCGATTACGTCTTGTACGTGTGGCCGGAGCGGGCGCGGGCCAACGACCAGTTCCATGTCGACGCGCGCTCGACGCGCCTGGGCCTCGACTTCACCGGTCCCCAGGTGCCCGTGCTGGCCTGTGCTCAAAGCGGTGGCAAAGTCGAAATCGACTTCCAGCGGAACCTCGACACGGAGAACCGTGCGGGCGTGCTGCTCCGCCACGCCTACGTCGAGGTCAAGAACGACGAGTTTCGCTTGCTGGCCGGTCAGACGTGGGATGTGATCTCGCCCCTGTTTCCCGGCACGCTGATGTACTCCGTGGGCTGGTCGGGGGGTAACATCGGTTACCGCCGGGCGCAGTTTCGCGGCGAGCGCTACCTGGCGCTGTCGGATGTCAGCTTGGTGACACTCCAGGGCTCGCTGAACACCGACATTGTGGGAATCTCCGAGGTGGGCGGTTCGTCGGCTAGCTTCAGCGGCGATCACGCCGGCTGGCCCGTCATCATGGGACGCATCGCCACGAAACTCGGGCCGCGCGGCGAAGGCTGCTATCCGATCGAGTTCGGCGTGTCGAGCCACGTCGGAGAGCAGATCTTCGACTTCCGGGCGCCGATGCCGCCCCAGATGGGTGTGCCCCGCCGCACCTGGTCGCTCAACGTCGACGCGCGCATGCCCCTCGGCCCCCGATTCGGTGTGCAGGGCGAGCTGTTCGCCGGCGAAAACCTGGCCACGTTCTTCGGCGGTATTCTCCAAGGCATCGACGTGGGCTCGGCCAGCGTGCCGGGCACCGGCGAGCCCATCCGCTCGCGAGGCGGCTGGTTCGACGTCTGGTACGACTGGACGCCCAAGCTGCACAGCCACGTCGGCTACTCGATCGACGACCCGATCGACGTCGACGTCACCGTCGGCCGGACCTATAACGCCTTCCTTTTCGGGAACCTCTCGTACGACCTGACCCAGAAGTTCCTGGTCGGCGTCGAGATCAGCTGGTGGAAGACCCTCTGGAAGAACCAGCCCGACGGCGACTCGGTTCACTGCGACTTCGTGGCGAAGTACAATTTCTAACCAAAGCGCCGGCGCGGCCAAAGAACGAGCCTGTCCCTTGGCCCGTGAGCGGTTGCCCACGGCGCGGGCGGTTTTTTCGCCCACGCCGCGGTTGGAAATCCCGACGCGCCGCCGGCGCAGTCTTCGGAGGACAGCCATGCCTCTGGTCTCGCGGCGACAATTCGCCGCAGGGGCACTTGCCTCGCCCGCGGCCGTCGCCTCAAGTCTGTGGGCAAGCGACGACCGCGGCGCGCCGCCCCTGCCGACCGTGCGCCTGGGCAAGCACGAAATCAGCCGGCTGCTGGTGGGCCACAATCCGATCAAGGGGGTTTCCCACCAGTCGCGCGCCCTCGACCTCGAGATGCGCGAGTACTTCGCCGCCGACCGATCGCGCGGTGTCGCGCTGCTTGAGCACTGCCAGTCGCTGGGCATCAACGCCTGCCAGATCGGCTTTCGCCCGACCGAGGCGGCCATCGAGCAGATGCTCCGCACGTTCTTCGCGCGGGGCGGTCAGATGCGTTGGTTCGCCACGCTCTACTCCCCGCCGCAGGACATCAATGCCGTCGAGAAGGAAATCGCCCGGCGGGTCCATGCGGACCCGCCGCCCTTGGGCATCCAGCAACTGGGCAACACCAGCGATTGGCTCATGAAACAGGGCAAACTCGATCTGGCCCTGGAAAACCTGAAGAGAATCCGCGATGCGGGCGTGCTGGTGGGTCTTGGGTCGCACAACCACGAGGTCATCGATTACGCCGAGACCAAAGGCTGGGACGTCGACTTCTACCAGTGCTGCTTCTACCGATCGGTGTTCAGCCTCGACCCGGCCAAGGCCGGCAAGGAAACCTACGAAGAAGAAGCCCGCGCGTCGATGACGCGCACCATCCGCCAAGTCTCGAAGCCGTGCATCGCCTTCAAGGTTCTGGCCGCGGGCCGGCATTGCGGATCGCGGGCGACCATCGAGGCCGCCTTGCGATACGCCTACGAATACATCAAGCCCACCGACGTAGTGCTGGTGGGCATGTGGCAAAAGCACAAGGACCAGGTGGCCGAGAACGTCGCGCTGGCACGGAAGATCCTCGCCCACGAGCCTTCCTTGCCAGCGGAGGCACGGGCTGGTGACGGCACCGATAAGAAACCGGCCACGGGCCTCCGGCGGGAATCGCCGTAAGAGGCCCGCGGCCGGTGATGGCAATTGGTTCAGTAAACGCCGTGGCGAGGTCAGCCGCTCAGGTCTTGGGCTTCGCGGTCTCGCCCGCGGCGGGCGCCGCTTTGGTCTCCGGGGCCTTCTTGGGGGGCTCGCTCTTCGAGCAACCGAGCACAATCGCCAGTCCCACGGCCAGCACCAGGCAAAGCAACTTCTTCATGATGAGATTCCCTCTCGTTCGGGAGCACGATGTGGGCAGAAACCCCTCCTGCCCGTCTCACAAAGAGAAGATGCCGTCGGCAAGCGGTTTATTCCCGGGAAGAGGACGCATTTTTCGGGAACTTCCACCGGGAAGACCCGGCCTTGACCGGCGGCAGCCTTGCGAAAACGAAAGACCGCGAGGTCTCCGGCGAGGTGGACGAATCGGGTCTGGCCGGAGACCCGCGGTCTCTGTCTCGACAAGGCAAAGCCTAGCCGTGTGGCTCGCTCAGCTAGGCGCGGCGCCCTTGGGCACCAGCGCTGTAGCCAAGGAGGCTATTTCTTCTCTTCTTTCTTCTCTTCCTTCTTCTCGCCGGCGGGTGGGGCGGGTGGCGGCGTCTCCTTCTTCTCTTCGCCAGCCGCGGGGGCTTCCTTCTTCTTCTCTTCGCCAGCGGCCGGAGCCGACGGCGCACCCTTCTTCTCTTCGCCGGCGGCCGGCGGAGCGGCGGGCTCGGCCTTCTTCTCAGGCGCCGCCGCTGCGGGCGGG
>JANLFZ010000088.1:0-12552 GCA_024653385.1 Thermoguttaceae bacterium
CCATCGGCCGGATCGCGGCGCACCGACAGCAGGTTCAACTCGTCGGGCCCCGGCTCGGGCAGCCTGGCCAGGGCCGCGTCGGCCGAGAGTCGAGGCCCTGACCGCGTGGCCACCCACGGGCCGCGGTCGGCGCCGCCGGTCTCCCACGGGCGCGAGCCGCGCAGGGCCTCGTAGCGGCTGCGGCGGAGCAGGGTGAGCAGGCTCAATACCTTGTCGTGGGTCTCTTCGGTCTGCGCGAGGATCAAGGCCGCGCGAACCTCATCCACAGCGATGCTCGCGGGTCCGCCCACCTCGTCCCAGGTGGTCGGGTCGACGATCCTGGTGATGATGCCGATCAGCGAATCGAAGTCGAACAGATCGCGGCCTTGAAGCCCGTCGGCACGGACCTCGGCCGGGCGGAAGTCCTTGAGCATTTCGGGGTCGGGCCGCAGGCGACGCAAGCGGTCCAGCAGGGCCGCGATCTCGTCGTGAACCTCGTCGGTTGCGGAGACGACGAAGTCGAGCGTCGGCTGGAACACGGCGATGCTGCCGGGCCCGCCGACATTGTCCCATGTATTGGGTCGGATCGTGGTCGTGATGAGTTCGATCACGCTGTCGAAGTCGGCCAGTGCGCCCGCGCTCGGACCCATGGCCGCTCCGCCGGCGCCAAAGGCCGCCGCGTCGGACGCTGGGCCTTCGGCCGCAGGGGTTACGCCTGTCACATTCGGCATGGGCGTATCGCCGCCGCCAAAGAAACCGACTTCCGACGCGGCCGGTGCCGCGGGCGGAACCTCGATCGCCTCGCCACCGGACGATAGTTGGTTCTCAGAGACAGCCTGGGCTTTGCCCAGCCCAGGTGCTGCGCCAGGCATCCCGCCAAAGGTCGTGCCGCCCAAGCCGCCCATGCCTCCGAAAGCACCGCCCATGCCCCCACCCATTCCGGCCATGAAGCCCCCGCCCAATCCGCCCATGCCGCCAAAACCACCGCCCATGCCGCCGGAGGCCCCCATGCCGGCCATCAAGCCACCGCCCCAGCCGCCGCCCCACCGAGCGTTCCACCGCGCGAGGGCCTCCGGCTTCGCCTCATAGAGAAGCCCACGGCCGGAGTGGAGTTGCACGCGGAGCGTCTGCTCGGCCTCCCAAGGCGTGGTGACCACCAGGGACTCGCCGCGCACGCAGTACGTCAGACCCAGCGGTTTCAGAATCCACCGCAGCGATTCGCCCAGCGGCACATCGCGCCAGGAGGCCGTGACCGGCGATTCCAGCTTGATTCCCGCGTCGGCCAGGGCCTTTTCGTCGATCGCCACGTTGTCGCCCAGTGTGCGCGCGACCTCGGAGACGACCGTGCCGAGCGGGACCTCGCGATACTTCGCCGTGACCGGCTGGCGCAGCTTCCGGCGAATGCGGTGGAAAGCCGCAAGCTCGACATCGAGGTACGGCATCGCCAGTTGCGACACCTCGGCGGTGCGTCCCGGCAGCAACAGGTCGCCCACGGGATAGACTTCCGTCGAAAGGCGATTGCCCGCCTCCTCCGGAGTCGTGATCAGCAGCCGGTGCGGCTCTTCGAGAAGGACCAATTCCTTTTGTCGCAGGGCAAAGCGAACATAGGCCCGAAGCGACATGTTCCCGAGGATCCGCACGTCGAACCGCGCCTCGGCGTCCGTGCCCGCGTCGTCCAATGCCTTGCGGTCCAGCAGGACATTGACCCCAGTGCGGTCCAACAGCAACTTGGCCAACTGGTCCACCGTCACCGTGGCCGGCTCGACGCGGATCGGCTGGAGCAGGCGCTGGGCGTGCGGGTGTCGGTGGAGGAACTCGGGGTTGGAAAGTCCGCCCGGCAAGGGCGAGAAGTCGGGCACGAACGGATCCGCCTCCAGACGCCCCGGCGTCAGAAGCCGGCGATGGGGTCCTAGCGACGACAACACCGTCTCTTGGCGGTGCGCCTCGACCTGGCGCACCAGGTTCCGGTACTCGGCCGACCGCGCCGCGGCCGGCAATCGCTGTACCGGCTGCAAATGGTCGTGGGCCGAGGCGTAGTTCCCCGCCTCGATCGCCTGGGCCGCCAATCGGACCGCCTGGGCGACCCTCTCCTGTTCCTGCGTCTCGGGGGCAACGGGCTTTGCCGCAACCGCGGGGGGCGCGCCGGCTGGAGGCAGCGGCACCGCTACCAGGGCCTCGGGCGGCTTCCAGTACCGCCGCCGCAACTGACGCGGGACGCCCCACGAGACGTAATCCTGCTCGCTCTCCAGCACAAGAAAGGCCGTCTGCGGCGTAAGCAGGCTCCACTCCTGCGAGAGATCGAGGATCTGTTGCCGCACCTTGTCGTCGCCGCTCGGATCGGCCACCGCATCGCGCACCTGAAGCCGATCGAGCTTGCGCTGGGCCCAGAGCCGGCCGAGGAACACGTCGTCCTGCGCGCGATCGACCTCGAGCTTCCACCGCCGCACCACGGGCTTGCCGCCGCGCGATAGGGTGAGCTTGACCTCGATCGTGCCGGTCGGGTCGCTGCGGCCGAGCAGTTTCAGCGCGCGCCCGGGTACCCAAGCCGTCGGAACGAACAAGTCTTCGGCCGGCGTGCCCTTGACTTCCAGGTCGATGATCCGTTCGGGGCTGGGCAGTCCCGCGCGGAGCCACGTCAACAGCTCCTCGCGTCCCTGGCGGCGGCCGGCGTCGAAGAGCAATCCGCCAAAGCGGCGGGCCAGCCCGTCGAGCATCTCCTCGGCCTGCCACGTTCGATCGACGATCACGCCCACGAAGACGACCTTGGCCCGTTCGAACTGGGCGAGGAACTCTTCCGGCAGCGGAGCGATCGCGCCAGAGCGGGCATCGCTCGCTCGATTGGCCGCGCCGAAAGGGTTCTGGGGGTTTGCGCCCATCGCGGCAGGCCCCGGGCTTTCCGGCATCGAGGCGTTCCCGACGTAGACCACCACGCGTCGCCTGCCCGACGGCACGGACGCAATCGCCTTGACCGCCTCGCGCAAGGCCGCCTCCATCTCGATCTTCCCGAGGAACAACTCGCGATCGTACTGCTTCAGGACGGCTTCTCGCTCTCTTGTCCCAGCCGAAGTCCAGTCGGGCGTGAGCCACCGGCAGCCGATATCGACACACGCCAGGCGGAAGCGGTCCTGAGGCCGCAAGTTGCCAAGGATCGTCGCCACCGCCTCGCGCGCGGCCTTCCGGTTTCGGATGGCCGCCGAGGTATCGGCCAGCACGATCACATCGGCCGGTCCGGGCGTCTCGGGTCGGCCTTCGGGCGGAATCGAGACGAGAAAGTACGTGGCCGCGCGGCCGGCCGCCTCGCCCACCTTTCGCCCCGAGGTCTCGACGCGAGCCTGGGGCAGCGTTTCGGCCGAGTAGCTTCGCAGCCGGGGCGCGGTCCCAAGCGGCTGCGAGAACCGCAGCGCGAGGTCCGACTGCGGCCGGTAGTTCTTCTCGCTCCACGCGAACGTAATCGCGTCCTTGCCCCGCTGGTCGATCTTCACTTGGGGATGCGAAGCACAGGCCGCCGAGCCGGGCGACGTGGGTCCGCGGATCACCCCGGTGACCTGGAAATCCCAGATGGGGTCCAGATCGCTTGCCAGGGGCAGCTCGAAGCGGTACTGCCCGTCGTCCGACTCCAAGGGCAACGTGTAGTCGAGCAAGACCCGTTTCGTGTCGGCCGGCGGGATGGGGAACACCCGCATCTTGAACAGGTTGTCGCCGATCTGCTCCAACAGCGCCGGGTCGCGACGAGCGTAGACGATCGACTCGTAGATGGTCGCCGCGCGCTGGCGCTCGACCAACTCGCCCTCGATCAACTGCTGGTGCGTCACGAACATGGCGAACCGGCTGACCGAGGCCCCGCGGGGCAGATTGAACACGAACGTCCCCTCGGCCTGGCCGGCCAGCGGGTTGTAGAACGATTGGTCGATCTGCACCAGGGCCACGGGCGGATGGAGCACCACGTGGGCGTGATACCGGGCGATGGGCAGCCGGCGCACCGCGCCCGACTGGTCGCGCACGACCAACTGCCCGAGCCCCTGGGCGGCCCGAGCGTCGGTCGTCGAAGGCGGCCGCAACCTTTCCACCGCCGGCTGCGCCGAGGTGATCTCGGAGACCACGCCCCAGAGAACAAGACCCCACCCCACGATCCACGCGAAGCGTCGCATGGCAGCCTCCTCGCGCGCTGAAACGGGCGCTATTTGAGCGGATCGACTCACTCGATGGGCCGGTTCCGGACGGACCCACGAGGGACCTGTGACAACGATTGATTCTAACCACCCGGCCGCGCTGCCCACAAGCCTCCCACCGACGCCCGCGGCATCGCTAGCGTCTCTTGTACACCATCACTGCGGAGCCCGGCTGTTCGGCAATCACCACGTCCAGGCCGCGCTCGAGCAGTTCGCGGCCGGCGAACGTCTGCGTCTGGGCGCTATCGAGGTTGGTCACGTCGTACGACGCCTGGGCATCGAGGCCGCGGAGTCGATAGCGCCCGGTTCTCTCGGCGCACTGAGGCCGGCGGAAGGCCTGAACCACGCCGTCTCCCGCTTCCGGCCGGTCGAATTGCCAGGCGATCCAGCGGTTCATGTCGCGATGGTAGGGCGTGAGGGGATAGTAGTCGCCCAACATCCGCGGCGCGACCTGCCGGCATTCGGCATAGGCTCGTTGTTGCGCGGCCGTGTTTTCCGGCGTCAACGTCCCCATGCCGAACGACGGCAGATAGAAACTGCGGTAGGCATAGGGCTCGTACAGATAGCAGCCCGTGCCTTGGAACGGAAGCCAGAACGACAGCCCATACGTGTGCCCCTGATTGCCTTCGATCACGCCCGGCATGTCCGGAAACTGGAAATCGCTGCGCAACAGCGGCACTGCCCGGCGCATCGTCTCGAGATCGTTGCGCCGGCCGCCCGAGGCGCACGCATCGATGCGCAGACGGGGATGGCGTCGGCGCAGCTCGTCCCAGAAAGCCAAGTGGCCCTGCACATAGAGGTTTTCGGTCATCCCTTGCCGATCGGGCGCATCGCCGCGGCGCCAGGCGGGCAGGGGCCCGACGCCGTTGAGGTCTTCGCGATACCAGTCGATCCCCTGCGACGAGATCATCCGGCTGACATGCTCGGTCAGCCATTGGCGGGCCTCGGGGTTGCCCTCGTTCAACAAAGCACCGTGCGAGGTGCCCGGGAGAAGCCACTCCGGGTGGTTCTTGCCAAGCCAGGAATCGGGGTCGCCCACCCGCTCCGGCTCGAACCACAAGACGAACTGCATTCCGCGGGCATGGATCCAGTCGGTAAAGGGTTTGAAGCCGTGGGGATACTTGGCCCGGTCGATTTCCCAGGTTCCGGAGTTGAGCCAAATCATCCCTGGTTCGCGGAACGGCCCCGTCCCGGCCAGAAACCAGACGTTTTCGCGCGTGCCGCCCGCGTCGCGCCAGCACAGATCGACGTGGATCCCGGCATCGAGGAACCGCTGGACGTAGGCGATGTCTTGTTCGCCTCCGCCGACCTGGATCTGGGCAACCGCCTGCTGCGTGCTGCCGTCGACGCGCGGCATGTTGTGCGCGATGAACCACCGCCGCCAGAGGTTTTGCGCTTGCACCACATCCGATCCGCGCCAGAACAGCAGGGCGATTAACGGAGTACGGACTTCCTCGCCGGGTCTGAGCCGCAGGCGAGTGCGTTCCTGCCCGGCACGGATACGCACGCTCGATCCGCGGTCCCGCGTGAAGGAACAAGACCACTGGCCGGGCCAGCCCACCGCGACGATCACGCCCCCACCCGGCCGTGCGAGGTTGAAGTACGGCCAGCCCGCAGGGCCGTCGCTCGACTTGCCCGAGGCCGGCGGCGCGAAGGTCGCCGTGGTGTCCGGCGCGAGCGTCCGGCAGTAGGGCTCGAAGCTGTCGGCCGTGCACGAGTCGCCCTTGATCCCGTGGAGGACGAACTCGCCCTCCGCGCTGCGTTCGAACTCCGCATCCAAGCCGAGGAGGTTCTCGAGGATCGGCGTATCGCGCGTGCCGGTGTTTCGAACGAACACGGTCCACTCGACCGCCGGAAAATCATGATACTCGACGGCGGCGCAGCGGACCTGCAGTCCCGTCGAGTCGTCGATATAGGTGAGCGTGCGTTCGGTGCGGCGATCGTCCAGTTGGCGCGTGGCACGGGCGAGCTTCCACCCCAGATCGCGAAACGGCTTGCCGTCGTACGTGAACGAAAAGGGCGGCTGGGCGGCAGATGCTGAGTGGCGCGCGGGTAACGTCGCCGACCGTGCCGCGCCATCGCCGAACCGGGCAGCCACCCAGGCCGCCGCTTCCCCGGGATCGCCCACGGCCGGTCCGGCGGCTTGGCCAACATTCCCCATCGCCAGCCATACGATGGCCAGCAGAGACGCTCGTCGTTCCGCGACTGGTCCGCGCACTTGTCTCTGGCCCCTAGCTGAACCGATATCTTCCCGGCATCGCCACCGGCGGGGTCGGGAAGGGGCCGAACTCGTACTTGTCTGGTCCCAGTCGGGTGGTCGACTTCATGGCTTCGTCCCACTCGACCGCCTTGCCGCTATAGACCGCCTCGCGCCCGAGGATGCCGGTCATCGTGCTTTCGGCCACGGCCTGGGCTTCGTTGATCGGCTGGCCCGCGCGGATGCTGGCGATGAGGTTCTCGTGCTCCTGGTGATAGGGGTTCGGGTCTTTGCCCCGGAATCGCCAACTTTCGCCTTTCTTGACGCGGATCGAGTTGGCGCAATTGCTGGCCCCCAGCGTCCCCACGACGGCCTCTTCGACCTTGCTGTCGCACCCGTTGATCTGGCGGCATTGGCTGAAGACGCGCACGCCGCCGGGATACTCGAACTCGACGGCGAAGTGGTCGAAGATGTGCCCGTGCTCGGGGCCGGTCCGCACTTGGCGGCCGCCGAGTCCCGAGACGGCCCGCACCGGATGCGACCCGAGCACCCAGTTCATGATGTCGAGGTTATGCACGTGCTGTTCGACGATGTGATCGCCCGAGAGCCAGGTGAAGTAGTTCCAGTTGCGGAGCTGCCATTCCAGATCGCTCCAGCCGGGGCGGCGCTCGACGACCCAGATCTCGCCGCCGTTCCAGTAGCACCGGCCGTAGACGATCTCGCCGATCGCGCCGTCGCGCAGGCGCTTGATGGTCTCGCGGTAGCTGTTGAGGTGGCGCCGCTGGGTGCCCGCCGCGATCCCCAGCCCCTTCTGCTGGGCGAGCCGGCCGGCCTCGAGCACGGTCTTGACGCCCGGCACGTCCACGGCGGTCGGCTTCTCCATGAACACGTGCTTGCCGGCCTCGATGGCGGCCTTCAGGTGCATGGGGCGGAAATGGGGCGGGGTGGCCAGGATCACGTAGTTGATCTCGGCAATCGCCAGCAGGCGCTGGTACGCGTCGAACCCCGTGAAACATCGCTCCTTCGGGATGCGGATGCCCAGCTTGGCGAGATTCTCGTTGCTCCGCGCGAGCCGGTCCTCGAACAAGTCGGCCAGGGCCACGACCTGGATGTCCTTGCGCTGGACCACGGCCCCTTCGGCGACGTCCTCGGTGTGGTAGCCGGTGGCCGGGTAGATCACGCGCGTGGCCGCGCCCAAAGCGTCGAGCACCGCCCCGGTCCCCCGCCCGCCGCAGCCGATCAGGCCGATCTTCACCTCGAAGCGCTCGGCGCCGCAGGCCGTGTGAACGCATGGCGTCTGCGACATCGCCGCGGCCCCAGCCAGGGCCAGCGTGGAGTGCTTGAGGAACTGCCGGCGGGAGTAGCTGCCGCAAGACGTGCCGTCGGTACGATTCATGGCGGTCGGGGCTCCGGAACGCTTGTGTCGGAAAAACAACGCAACGGCGCGAGTCTAGCACGCCGACCCGGCGGGTTCAAGAGTCGGCGCCCGCGACCAGCCTATCCGCCCGCCCACGATCGCACCGCCACGAAGTAGACCACCAGCACCGCCGCGATCACGTACATCAGCCACTTCACGTCGCGGCCCTGGCCGGCCAGCAGTTTGAGGATCGGGTAGGTGATAAACCCCAGCGCCAGGCCATCGGCGATCGAATAGCTCAGGGGAATCCCGGCGATGATCAAGAACGCGGGCATGGCCTCGGCGAAGTTCGACCATTCGACCCGCGTCACCCCGTGCATCATCATCGACCCGACGATCACCAGCGCCGGAGCGGTGATCGGCGCGTAGCTGCCGACCATCGCAATGACCGGGCTGAAGAACAAGGCCAACAGAAAGAGCACGGCCACGACCACGGCGGTCAGCCCCGTGCGCCCGCCTTGCTCGACGCCGGCGACGCTTTCGATGAAGCTGGTCACGGTGCTCGTGCCGCAGGCCGCGCCCACGACCGTGGCCGCCGCGTCCGACAAGAAGGCCTGGTTCGCTCGGGGCAACTCGCCGTCGCGCATCAGTCCGGCGCGATCGGCCACACCCACCAGCGTCCCCAAGGTGTCGAACACCACCATGAAGAGAAAGATGAGAATAAACGGAAGCATCGGCGGCGACAGCGCGCCGATCAGGTCCATCTCGAGGAACGTCGGGGCCATCGAGGGCGGAGTCGAAACCAAGGCGTGCGCCACCTCGAACCGTGTCATCAGCATCGACTGGGCCACGGCGGCCGACTGCTGTAGGGCGTCCCCCCCGTGCGCCAGGGCCCACCGAAGCACCACCGCGATGGCCGTGCTGGCAAGAATGCCCCAAAAGATCGCGCCTCGAATACGCATCGCGAACAGGCCCGCCGTCAGCACGAGTCCGAAGAAGAACACGACGAGGTCGGGCGAGCCAAAGTGCGGATTGAGGCCGATCTGCCCTCGCGCCAGTTGGATGAGTCCGGCGTTTCTCATGCCGATGAAGGCGATGAACAGGCCGATGCCCACGGCAATCGCGCTGCGCAAGCTCGGATTGATCGTGTCGAGCAGCGCCTTGCGCAGCCCGCCGATCGTCAGCCCCATGAAAAGCACGCCCGACACGAAGACCACCCCGAGGCCGATCTTCCATGGTTCCGTCTGGCCGGGGACCATGGTGCCGGCCTTCACCCCCGCGTCGATCATCGCCCCGGCCGCCGGCAGCACCGTGAGCACGAAGAAGAAATTCTCGCCCATCCCGGGGGCCTGGGCGATCGGGTAACGGGCGTAGAGCCCCATGATCAACGTGGCCAGCGCGGCCGAAACGCACGTGGCGGTGGTCACCGCGCCGAAGTCCATGACCTCGGGCTGCATCCCGAACATCCGCCCCGACAACACGGCCGGTTGCACGAAAATGATATAGGCCATCGTGAGGAACGTCGTCACGCCCGCCAAGACCTCGGTGCGAACGTTCGTTCCCTGCTGCGATAATCCGAAGAAGCGGTCGAGCATCGGTCGGTCTCCTGTCGAGGGGCCAACGTGACCGTTCACCGGGACTGTCCCGATTTTCGCGGCGAAGGAGCGCGAAAATGGGCGTCCGGTCCCCTTCGGCCCTCCATGATCCTGACCGGTGGGGACCGCCGAATCAAGAGGCGCCGGGTCGATGCCGGCTGGCCGGCGCGCCGGCCTTTCGGGTATGGTGAATGGGTCCCCGCAACGCGCTAAAACGACCGTGGCTGTCGGTTCGGCGCGCGGGGACTACGCAAAGGGTGCATCATGGATCCCATCGCCGAGCTGCGCCGCCAGAAAGCGGCGATTCGCCAACAGGCCGAGGCCGCCCGCGCGAAGCAACCCAACAAGGACCAGCTCAGTCGGGCGATCTGTCGCCGATTCGCCGACCTGGCCGAGTTCGCCGCCGCGCCGACCGTGATGTTGTACGTCGACATACGCCACGAGGTCCGCACCCGCGAGTTCATCCGGTCCACGCTGGCGTTGGGCAAGCGGGTGGTCGTTCCGTATTGCGACGGCGACGAACTGTCGCTCTTCCATCTTCACTCTCTCGACGAACTGGTTCCCAGCGTCTTCGGGTTGCTGGAGCCGCCCGCCGAGTTGCGCGCCTTGCCGGCCAGGCGAATCGACATCGTCGAAGTGGACCTCGTCATGGTGCCCGGGGTGGCGTTCGACCGACGCGGGGGCCGACTCGGCCACGGCAAAGGCTACTACGACCGGCTGCTGCGCCGCGCGCGGCGCGACACCCTGCGCGTCGGAGTGGCGTTCGAGTGCCAGGTGTTTCCGGCGGTACCGATGGACGAACACGACGTCCCGATGGACCGGCTCGTCACCGAAGCCGCCGTCTACGCCAGGCCGACCGGCGTCGCGTGATTCCGCCAGCGTCTGCGGCCACAACGAGGTGGGCGTGGGTGCCAGCGCCCTCCGTGGAGAGAATCACCCGGCGGGTCGGGCCATGAAATGAAAAACCCCGGTTTTCCCGGGGTTTACGAAGGGGTACGGGCTAGTACGACCCCCCCTATGGAGGCGGCGGGAATCGAACCCGCGTCCCGCGACATCTCCATGAAGCCTTCTACGTGCGTAGCCGGGCTATTTGAAGAGTCCTTTTCTCTCCCCCGTCCGGCAGGGTGAAAGAAAAGCGAGTCGGGCACGGGGATTTAGTCTCGGGCGTACCCAACGGTTGACCCGAGACGAGCCGAATTTGGTGGCCGGCTTTTGGGCCTCTTCGGCGAAGACCCGCAGCCGGTGCTACGTGTTGGTTACGCAGCAAGTGCGAGATTGCTCTCGGCAGGTAATGTGTGGTCGGCTTTTAACGTGGCCTGCTGACCAACCACGGCACGCCGTCTTCACTTCGATTGCCCGGTCGAACCCAGTTCGCCCCCGCAAACAACCGCTCGTCGGGTCTCGTACCAAGGCAAGCACGAGGTGACGGAACCAAACACATTGTAGACTCGTCGCGTTTGGATTTCCAGTCCGATCCGGCTAGTCATAGTGAACTAGAATTGAGTAGGATTGGCGGGGCGCATGCGAGTCTGCCCGCCAAGTGGCCCAGACCGCCTGCGCAACCACGTTGTGTGACAGGCCTATTTGCCGAACGGGCTTTCACCTGGGGAGTCCTCGCGTGAATATCCTCGTGGCGACCAGCGAAGCCGTGCCCTTTGCCAAGACGGGGGGGTTGGCTGACGTGTGTGGCGCGCTGCCGATCGAGCTGGCGCGGCTGGGGCATCAAGCGGCCTTGATCCTGCCCGCCTACCGCCAGGTACGGTACTGCGGACACCCCATCGAGCGGATGGGCATCGACTTCATCGTCCCCATCGGCAGCAAGACCGTCACCGGGCACCTGCTTCGCAGCCGCCTGCCCGACAGCGGGGTTCCGGTCTACCTGGTGCAGCAAGACGCCTACTTCGACCGCGATGAGCTGTATCGCCAGAACGGCCAGGACTTTCAGGACAATTGCGAGCGGTTCGTGTTCTTCTGCCGCGCGGTCATGGAGGCGATCCGCCTCTTGGGGTTGGACCTCGATGTGCTCCACTGCAACGACTGGCAAACCGGACTGATTCCGGCCTACTTGAAGATCGAGTACCGCAATCTGCCCAGGTACGAGAAGATCTCCTCGTTGCTGACGATCCACAACATCGCTTATCAAGGGATGTTCTGGCACTGGGACATGCTTCTGACAGGGCTCGATTGGAAGTACTTCAACTGGCATCAGATGGAGTACTACGGCAAACTGAACCTGCTGAAGACCGGCATCGTGTTCAGCGACGCGGTCAACACCGTCAGCCCACGCTACGCGCAGGAGATCCAGACGGCCCAGTTCGGCCGAGGTCTCGAGGGCGTGCTCCAGCATCGACGCGACGTGTTGTCGGGCATTCTGAACGGGATCGACGAAGCCGTGTGGAACCCGGCCACCGATTCGAACCTGGCCGCCCGATACACCCCCGACTCGGTCGATGTGGGCAAGCCGCTCTGCAAGGCGGCCCTTCAGCGGGAGTTGGGGTTGGCAGAGCGCCGCGACGTGCCCCTGGTGGGGATGATCGGCCGGCTGGACGACCAGAAGGGGTTCGATCTGGTGGCCGAGATCATTCCCGAATGGGCCGCCACGGCCGACGTGCAGTGGGCCATCCTGGGCAAAGGCGAGCCCAAGTACCACGACCTGTTTACCCAACTGGCGAAAAGCCACCCCGAGAAGGTGGCCGTGCGCCTCGAGTACTCCGATCCGCTGGCCCACCGCATCGAGGCGGGGGCCGACCTGTTCCTCATGCCTAGCCGGTTCGAGCCGTGCGGGCTGAACCAGATGTACAGCCTGAAGTACGGCACGGTGCCCGTGGTCCGCGAGACGGGCGGACTGGCCGACACCATCACCAACGCCGACGATCGGACGTTGGCGTCGGGCGAGGCCAATGGGTTCAGCTTCCGCGAGGACAACGCCCTGGCCCTGAGCGAGACCCTGCGCCGCGCGTGCGACACGTACCGCAACCGGCCCGACGTGTGGAAGCGCCTGATCCGCGTCGGCATGCGCCAGGACTGGTCGTGGCGCCGCAGCGCGACCGAGTACGTCCGGCTCTACGAGTCGATGGTCTCGCGCGTGCGGAGCGGCCAGGCGACCGTGCGGTAGGAACTAAACAGCGCTGCGTGATCCTGGTAGTCTACTGCTAGGCTCGATTGCGCCTTGGCGCGGCGAAACTGCGTTCTTGCGAAATCCGGCGCAATTTTTCGGAGAATTGGGCTTGTCAACCCCCCGAAGCCCAATTCTCC
>JANLFZ010000088.1:12562-15949 GCA_024653385.1 Thermoguttaceae bacterium
GTCCGGCTAACCTCGGAGACGATACGGGAGCCTCCGCAGCCTGGCGTGGCGGTTCGACGAGGCAGGATAAGGGTAGGATGAACCCGCTTACGCGCCAACTCATGCTCGCCGCCTCGTTTTGCGGCCTGCTTTTCTGGGCCGGCATCGCCCGAGCGGGGTTCATTTGCGCTCAGAATGCCTTGCCGCCGGCGGTAAGCCCTTCGGCCTTCGCCAGCACTGAATTGCCTGAGGTTTCGGCATTGGCGCCTGAGGCCGCCCCGGTAGCGCCATCGCCGTCCCCCGGGCCAAATGACCAATGCAATCGCGCCCTCCTTCCATCCGAGTATCTGCAGCCGGTCGACCACCAGTCCGGCATGAGCGTCCCCTGTGCTCGACCCCCCAACACCGTCTCTTTCAGCTTCTGCGCGGCGGCTCTCCCGGCTGCGGTTGACCCGCCAAGGGCCGCTGCCGGCGCCCGCCTGCCCTTAGAGATGGGTATCTCCTTCTCGCCTCCTCCCCAAAGTCCTCCCTTGCGACCACCCCGCACTGCTTCTGCCAGCCGAGATGCGATGTTTAGCGGCGGGTTTTGCACCCGCGAGTAGTGCGGCGCCCTGTCGAACAAGTCGAAAGACCCGTTGGCATATTCCGTGCTAGCCAGGCTGGCACGAACAAGTCTCTAGCAAGTGCCAGCCGCTCGTTAAGGCCTGCCGGCATTCACGTGGATTTGACGACACCGATCGTTGTCTCAAGGGGGACCGGACATGTCACAACATGGCAAGATATTGCGGCGGTTTCTCGTCGCCGGAAGCACATGGTTCGCAACTTTGTTTCTTCTTCAGGTCTCGGCGTTCGCTGGCTTCACGGTAAGCCTCTACGCACCGAGTGTTTATCAAGCCAACACAAGCGCGATGGATGCGGTCCTTGGCGTCACAGGTTACGTTATCGAAGACTTCGAAGACAAAACCCTTGTTGCCGGGCTGAGCTATTCGATCACGCCAATCTCAGGTTCCGCACAAGTTTTCTCTTCATTACCCAAGACCTATGCCGCCCCCGATTTTTCTTGGGACCAAACTAATGTCTTGGTATCGCATCCCCAGAACGCTTTCGTGGAATACGGCGTGGAGTCGATCACGTTTACAATCGCCGGTGGGGCAACTTCGTTCGGAGTGGGGCTCGCGAATTTTCAGTCTTTAGGCTCGCCAAGTTATCCCATTACCGACCATTACATTATTGTAAACGGTCAGTCCCTCGGCAAACTTGATGCCTTCGACAACTGGACAAAATCATGGTATCGTAACGGCTACCTCCGAATCGACGCTTACGGCGGCGATGTAATCTCTACCGTGCGGTTCGAGAATATCGCGCCGTACGGACCGTACGGACAGTACGGAGACCTCATGGTCTTCGACCACCTGGCGCTCAAGCCGGTTCCCGAGCCTGGGGCGTTGGTAGCCGCCATGGGCGTCGCGCTAATACTCTGCATCCGTGGAACGGTCGCACGAATAAGGAAGGACGTCGCAGCGAACGTGGGAGCGCGTTTCTGAGCGGTGGTGGCCGTTCGAAAGCTAGGCTCCTCCGTAGCGTGAGAGGGTAGCCATCGCAACGCCTTGGATCGTTTTGGAAAGGGTGACCGAAATGGCATCTTCACGACTGATGTCTTACCGCACCACCGCGTGCGCGGCCAAAGTCCTCCCGGCTTTAGCCGTAGTTCTTCTTTGGCCACAGACTCTCAGCGCTTCCTTCATTGTGAATGGTGGCTTCGAACAGCCGGCTATTGTTGATAATTGGATGAACGTGAGTGGCGGGTCGACTTTCATAACCGGGTGGACGGCAGCCGATGGCGGTGTGCAGCTCGTAAAGCAGGGCGCTCATGCCGAGGGAAATCAGCATCTGGACCTGCAGATATACGGATCCGGCTCGGTCTATCAGGACATCACGGGCCTTGTTCCGGGCCAGGAGTACACGCTCAGCTTTGCAATGTCGGCGCTAATATATCAAACGGGTATCTTCAGCATGGACGTGTATTGGAATCAGCCTACTGGCCCTTACGTGCTGGCGGGCACTTTTCAATGGGATCCTGATAAGCACACGCAACAAGCCTATCCGAACTTGGGTTTTCAGTGGGATTATCATCAACTGACCCTCACGGCCACAGCCTCCACCATGCGGCTAAAGTTCAAAGACGCTAGCAACTTACTGTGGGGCGTTCAATTGGACGATGTTCGACTGGAGCCCGTTCCCGAGCCGAGTTGTGCCGTGCTGCTTGGCGGACTGTGTGTTTGTGCGGCTGGCCGCAACGCGGTGCGCGGGTTCCGACGCCGAACGCATGTACCAAGTCGAGAATAGGGACACAGAAAACCCCGCGCGAACACCGGCCGCGACTAATCCGAGATCACGTGCTGGCTTTCGAGCCGCGGGCCCGGTACGGTGGGAGGACATTCCCAAACTGTAGGTCGCACCTTTCCACGCAGCGGAGGGCTATGTTATGCAACACGACAGGTACGGGAAGATTCAGTCGCTTTGTCTGGGCGTCGTTGCCTGGGGCGTCTTGGCCACGGGTGCTCTCGCCGCCTTGATTTCGAATGGGGGTTTCGAGACCCCCACGGCTCCCAGTACAATCGGAGGTAAGACCTACTACCAGAATCAGTCCTTTGGCGAATGGACGGTTTGGAAGGGAAGCATCGACCTTGTTCGGGACGATTTCACCCCCGACTTCGATGGATTCCAGTCCGTCGACCTGAACGGCTATGCGCCGGGAGGCATTTACCAGGACGTTAGTGGTCTGGTGGTCGGTCAGGAGTATTACTTGAGTTTTGCGATATCTGCGAACGTGTTTTATGGACTGATCGACCCGGTTGTGCAGGTCCGCTGGGGTGAAGGCACTAGTACCGAACAGTTGCCAGTCATTGGGACATTTCAGTGGTTGGCTAGCGAGCACTCGGGTCATTCAAATAGTTCGATGAAATGGGATACGCATGTCGTGGCCGTAACGGCAACCGCATCGACCATGCGGCTGGCGTTTGGGTCAACCTCACCAGATGGCGTTTGCGGTCCGGTTTTGGACGGCGTGAAACTGGAGCCCGTGCCTGAGCCTTCGAGCTTAGTGGCACTCGGGGGCACGGCCGTCGGCCTGGCTGTCCTCTCGCGACGCCGCTTCGTTCGGCGACGCTCCGACGTGTGAGAAGGACTGCGGGATAAGTGGCGTGCAGGATACGTGCGTTGCACGCATGCTGGATTCCGTCTGTTCGCGTGTGGGTGCAGAGCACCCACGCTACGGGCTGGAACAGTGCCCGTGAACGGCCGCCCCCTCGATCAGGGAGTAATGGGCCACACCCCGGATCGCGCCGTGTGCATGGGTGCCACTGCTGGCTTGTCCAGCAGTGGCCCTTGGTGGATACGATCGTCGAG
>JANLFZ010000007.1:0-1010 GCA_024653385.1 Thermoguttaceae bacterium
CACGCCCGAGCCGGCCGGAGCGGGATCGTGCGTGACCTTCGGCCTCGACGATCCCGGCCGGCCGGCACTGGGCAAGCGGTGCGCCAAGATGGTGGTCCCGCGTGGGGCCACCGAGGCGTGGCGCGGGTGGCGCCAGACCGTGGCCGTCAAGCCCGGCAAGACCTATCTCGTGGCGGCGTGGATCAAGTGCCAAGACATCGAAAGCGGCGAGGTGCATCTGCACCTCCATCGCCGCACGGCCGACGGAGGCTTGAGCAAGCAGGAGCCGATGACGGGCGTTGGCCCGGGCATCCGCGGCACGACCGATTGGACCTTCCTGTCGGGGCTGGTCGCCATGCCCGACGATGCCACCCGGCTGGAGCTTCACCTGACCATGAACACCCGCGGCACGGTCTGGCACGACGGCGTGCTGGTGGCCGAGGTTGCCCCGGCGAAGCTCGCGCGGATCGAGGGCCGTGCGCTGGCCGAGTCCGAGGGGGTGGCCGTGTGGCAGGTCCCGGCCGTGGTGAAGGTGTTCGAGGACGACCGGCCCCCGCGCGGTTCCTCGTCCGGCAAGGCCCCGCTGGCCGCCGCGCGCAACGAGCAGGAACCGCTCCAGTTGGCCGTGTGCAGCGGCCGGGCGATCCGCGGCGTGCGGGTCGCGGTCGATCCGCCCGTAGGTCCCCAGGGCAAGACGCTCGGCGTGGAAGTGAACGTGGTGGGCTATGTGCCGATCGACTATCCGACGAACTACTACCAGTCGCTGGCGACCGCCTGGCGACGCAAGACGCCGACCGCCGCGCCGGCGTGCGACGGTTGGCCCGGGCAATGGCCCGACCCGCTCTTGCCCCGCGACACGTTCGACCTGGCTGCCAACGCGGCGCAGCCGGTATGGATCACCATGAGCGTGCCCAAGGACGCCCCGGCCGGCGACTACGCGGGCCGCGTGCGCTTGGTTGCGGACGGAAAGACCCTGGCCCAATGGCCGTACACGGTGCATGTCTGGGACTTCGCGTTGCCCGACGAAAGCC
>JANLFZ010000007.1:1020-22627 GCA_024653385.1 Thermoguttaceae bacterium
CGCCGGCGAGGCGGCCCGCGACATCATGCGTTTCATGGCACGTCGCCGGCTCTGTCCCGACAGCGTCCAGCCGCCCCCGACGATCAAGTACGAGAACGGCCGCGTGGCGGCCGACTTCGCGGAGTTCGACAAGGCCGCGGCATGGTACTTCGACGAGCTGAAATTGCCCTTCTCGTACACGCCATGGACGTTCTACCTGTTCGGCTGGGGCATGCCGCCGGGAAAGCACTTCGGCGAAGAACCCTATCCCGGCACGTGGCCCTACCCAGGGGCCGATCGCAGCCGGCTTCGCCCGGAGTTCAAAAAGGCCTACCAGGCGTGCCTCAAGGCGTTCTGGGAGCACGTCAAGCAGAAGGGCTGGGCCGAGAAGTTCATCCTCTACATCTCCGACGAGCCGTTCGACGCCCAGCCGGAGATCCGCGAGCAAATGAAGGCCCTTTGCCGCATGATCCACGAGGTCGACCCGAAGATTCCCATCTACTGTAGCACATGGAAGCACGTGCCCGAGTGGGACGGCTTTCTCGACGTCTGGGGCATCGGTCACTATGGGATCGTCTCGCCCGAGCGCATGGCGGCCCTGCGTGCCGGCGGGGCCCGGATCTGGTTTACCACCGACGGCCAGATGTGTACCGACACGCCCTACTGTGCGGTCGAGCGCCTGTTGCCGCACTATTGCTTCAAGTACGGGGCCCAGGCGTACGAGTTCTGGGGCGTAAGCTGGTACACGTACGACCCGTTCCGCTACGGTTGGCACGCGTACATCCACCAGTCGGACCAGCCGGGCAAGTCGTATTGGGTGCGATACCCCAACGGCGACGGGTACTTGCTCTATCCCGGCGGACTGATCGGCCACCCGGGCCCGGTCAGTTCGATCCGCCTCGAGCAGGCCCGCGAGGGCGTCGAGGATTACGAGTACCTCTACCTGCTCCGCGACCGGATGGCCCGCGCGAAGGCCGCGGGCAAGGACGTTGCCCAGGCCGAGCGGGCGATGGCCCGGGCCGCGGCGTTGGTGACGATTCCCAATCCTGGCGGGCGGTATTCGAGCCGCATCCTGCCGGAGCCGGCTGCCCTCGACGCCGCCCGCCGCGCGGTGGCCGAAGCGATCGAGCGACTGGCCGAGCCGTAAACGCCAAATCGAATCGTTCCCGGGGACTGCCCCGGTTCTCGCGGCGAAGGAGCGCGAAACTGGGACTCGCCCCGTCCGGTGTCCTATTCAACGACGGTTCGAGCTTGCGGCGACGATCCGCGGCTCGCCCCAGCAGCCCCAGTCGCAGATGAACGGACCTTCGGAGTCGGTCACCAGGGCCACGACCACGCTTTGGCCCGACCACGGGGCCAGATCGACGGTCAGCCGTTCCCAGGCGCCGGGCAGCATGTGGCGCGCGGCCACTTCCCGGCCGTTGACCTCGACCGCGAATCGCATTCCGTCGGACCGCGATCCGTCGCGCACGCCGACCCAGGTTTCCAGGCGCGCCGGCTCGGCGGGCAGGCGCATGGGAACCAGGGCGACCGCGCGGCCGTGATCGGGGGGGTGGGCGAAGAGGCCCTCGCGGCTTACCCCGCCCACCGTGTTCGCCCGCCGCACCACGGCGGCGTGCTCTGCCGACGGCAACACCTGGCCCGAGTCGGTCACGAACAGGATGCGCAACGTCGCCCGCGACAGGTCGAGCGGCAAGCCGACCGCCTCGGGCGTTCTTGCGAGGAAATAGACGCCGCCGGGCACGGGCACGCGCACCTCATGCACATCGCCGTCTTGACGGATGGGGGTCTCGCCCGCCGGCCCGATCGCCATCGCAAAGCGCCGCGGACGACCTTCGCTGGTGCTGCCTGAAGAGTTTCCGCCTCCCGCCACGCCGACGATCCCCTCGCCCTCGAGCGACTGCTCGACTCTCGGGCGGCGCCACCGGGCCCAGTCGAAGCTCGGCGAGCCCTTGGGGCCGGGACCGACCGCAAGCTCCAAGGCGATGGTTCGACCTCGCATCGGCGTCAAGTCGAGCACAAGCGCCCGAGGCTCGGCCTTGGCATGATGGACTTCCTGAGCAATCGCCTTGCCGCCGTCGATGGCCCGGACGGAGAACGTCACGCCGTCGCTCTTTTCAGGGCCGACGGCCCCTGCATCGAGGGCCACGTCGGCGGCGAAACGCAGTCTTCCCTCTTGGGGCAGCGTCACGTGGTACCGGGCGAAGGCCTCGCCGCTCTTGCCGCCTTTCCACGGCGGATGGGCCGAAATCGTATCGCCCCAAGTGCCAAAAGCGCCGCCATCGGGGGCCTCGAGCTGGCCCGTGGCCTCAAATGGCTTGCCTTGGTGGGGCCGGGTGCCGCACACCGCGTGGTCCAGCAGCATTGCCAGGTCGGCGACCACTTCGACCGGGTCTTGGGTTTGCACCACCGCAAGGTCGCCCAGGTCGGCCACGCAGCCGATGGCCAGACGTTCGGGCATGCGGCACACGTGGAACACGGCGGGATCGCGCGGCGTGGGGAAGTACGGATACCACCGGTCCGGGCGCAGCCCAAGCAGGCGCCGGTCGTCGAACGCCCGCCAGCCGGGGATCGTCCCCGCCGCCTCGACCCGGCGCACCCCGGTCACCGTGCGGCTGATTTCCTCGGATCCGCAGAGCAGTCGGCGGTCCGTCGTGGCCACCACGCGGCGGCCGTCGGCCGTGCGGTAGGGAAACGCCACGTCGGCCGGCCAGGGCCCGTCGAGATCGACCGCCACGCGCTCACGCTGCCAGAGCGCGGCCTCGTCGAAGAACTGCCGCGCGAAGGCTTGGGGCTCGTCGAGCGAGTCGCGCCGGGGTTTCAGCGTGGGAATCACGCCGAAGTACCGGTACGCCTCGGCCCAGGCCGCGTACATCTGGTCGGCCTCGGGCGGGGCGCAGCCGAGATAGCCGTAGATGGTCGTAAACGGCCGCAGCACATAGGAACTGATCGGATGGGCCGCGGCCAGCCAGCGCCGGTCCCACGTGCCCTTGGCGTGATCGAGTCCCCACACGTGCCGCTGGGCGAACGCCTCGTAGCGGCACGTGACCTCGTTGAGCCCCTCGCCGCTGAGGGCGACCTCGGGCAGGGCCTCGCGCAGCTCGCGGTGCAGGGCCAGGTTCCCTTCGAGCATCGACAGGCCGTCGATGCGCCCGTTGTGGTCGTTGTAGATGCACAGCGTCTGGTCGAGATGCAGGGCGTCGACCCCGGTCCGGCGGCATAGGCGTTGCATGGCCCCGACGAAGTGCGCGCGCCACGCCTTCGCGGCGGGGTTGATGTACGCGAAGCGGATGTCGGGCTTCTCCGGCGGCCAGACCCACCACTCCTTTTCATGCTTGCCCCATGGCGACCGCACCTGGAACCGCTCGAATTGGCGGTACAGGGGGTTGAGCGGATCGACGCCGAAGTAGTTCACATGCAGCATCGTGCGAAAGCCCAGCTCGCGGGCCCGGCGCAAGAATGGCTCCAGCTCGGCCTTCGGCTTGTCGTACTCCGGATAGTCGCGGTCGTAGCCGGCCGCGCGCCAGTCGGGCAAGTAGAGCAGGGTCTGCCGCGGATCGAGCCGGCGCGGCAGGGCTTCGAGCACCGAAAGGTCCAGTCCCATGATCACGCACGCTCGGATGTCCTTCACCCAGCCCGGCTGCTGCCGCTCGACGCGCACCGGCCGCCCGTGCTGCTCGAGCCAGTCGCGGTAGCGCCGGGCAGGCACGCGCCAGTCGCCCTCGTACACGCCGAGGCGCCAGGCGACCGACTCGCAAGCGGTCAACTCGTCGAACGGGGCGTCGTTGATCGTCACCAGGCCCAGGCGCCAGCCGCTCGGGCGCCGCTCGACCACCAGCCGCTTGTACCGGCCGCGCGCGTCTTCGGCCCAGACGAAGAAGCCCTCGTTCTTCCCCTCGACCACCACCAGCGGGACTTCCCAGGTGATCGGGTAATCGAACTCGTGGCGCGCGCCGGGCGTATCGCGCGAAAGCCTCAGGCCCGAGCCGCCCGGAACGAGGATCGACCGGTCGAGCGGAATGTCGGCGATCGACCAACTCACGCCCCAGACGCCTTTGGCCGGCGACCGGGCTTGCTGTCGGACGACGATTTCGCCGCGGGCGGCATCGTAACGGAAGTCGGCTTCGACCACGGCGCCCGGCAGTTCGGCGAACGCGCGGCACGTTCGTTCCGCACGTCCGCCGGAAAGCGTTTCCTGTTGGCTATCGGCGGCCCAATGCGTCGCCGCGACGCAATGGATGCCCGCCCCGCGCGGTTCCTTGGGCCGCGCGACCATCGCCGGCTGCCCGGGCCGCTCCAGCCCGATCACCGAACCGCCTTGGACGGTTACGGCCAATGGGCCCTGGTGAACCGTCGGCGAATCGGCCGCAAAGGCCGCGCAAGTCCACGCGGCGCACAGCGCCGCCGCGAGCCGGAAGCATTTCGTCAAAGGCGCCATGGTCGTCTCCTCGAATGACGCCGGAATCGTAGCGGCTTCTCCCGCGCGGTGCAATCGTCGTCGTCTTCCTGGGTTTGCCGGCAAGTACGCTTGCCGCGCGGCCATCTCGCCCCTTTGACATCGGCGGCAGACGGCCTCATACTGGGCGGGCGGGGCGTCACTCGCTTGAAGGAGACAGCCCCATTTTCGCGCTTCTTCGCCGCGAAAACCGGGATAGTCCTCGTGAACCGTTACTCTTCCGGTGAGGTGGAACATGGCGAGAAAGCTCCTGGCGATCGCGGTGCTGGCGGGATGCTTCGGAACCGACCTGGCAAGCCCGGGCCGGGCAGACGATGGCGGGGCCAAGGCCGTTCTCGACGCGGCCGCGGTCCGCGGCGGGCTGGTCGTTCATCTCGGCTGCGGCGACGGCACGGTGACCGCCGGATTTCGGGCCACCGAGGCATACCTTGTCCAGGGCTTCGACCGCGATCCGGCCAAGGTCGACGCGGCTCGGCGGCACGTCCAGTCGCTTGGCCTGTACGGCAAGGTGGCCATCGACCGCTGGACCGGCCCACGCATCCCGCTGGCCGACAACCTGGTCAACCTCCTGGTGGTCGAAGACCCCGGCCTGGTGCCGGAAGAGGAGATCGTTCGCGTGTTGGCCCCCGAGGGCGTGGCCTGCATCCGGCGTGGAAACCAGTGGACCAAGACCGTCAAGCCTCGGCCCAAGGAGATCGACGAGTGGACCCACTATCTTCACGATCCCAGCAACAACGCCGTGGCCCGGGATTGGCTCGTTGGTCCGCCGCGGCACGTGCAATGGATCTCGGGCCCCAACTGGTCGCGCCACCACGACCACATGGCGAGCCTCAGCGCGATGGTGTCGTCGGCCGGGCGGGTCTTCTACATCGTCGATGAAGGGCCGCGAGCGGCAATCCTCCTGCCGCCGCGGTGGGCACTCGTGGCCCGCGACGCCTTCAGCGGCATGCTCCTTTGGAAGCGGCCCATCGCCCAGTGGAATACCCACCTCTGGCCGCTCAAGAGTGGGCCGAACCAGCTTCCCCGGCGCCTGGTGGCCGTGGGCGATCGGGTCTACGTGACGTTGGGCATCGATGCCCCGATCGAGGCCCTCGACGCGGCCTCGGGCAAGACCGTGATCACGTACGCGGGCACCGAGCATGCCGACGAGTTGCTCGTGGCCGACGGAATGCTCTTTGCCCTCGTGGCCCAGTCGCCCAACAAGTGGAAAGACTACCGCCCCAAGCACACCTATGTATGGGATAACACCCAGCGGGCCAACCGCGATTGGGCTTGGGACCAGGCCAGCCGCTGGGTCATGGCCCTGAAGGCCGAGACGGGCGAGGTGCTTTGGAAGCGCGAGGCCAAGGTCGCGCCTCTGACGTTGGCCCTCGACCGCCAGCGCGTGTACTTCTACGACGGCGAGAAGGTCGTGGCCCTGGACCGGGCAGCGGGCCGTCCGCTGTGGACCTCGCCGCCGATCGTGCGCAAGACGCCCTTTCCCACCGGCTACGGCCCCACGCTGGTCGTCCACGAGGACGTGGTGCTCTTGTCCATCGAAAACCCGAAGATGACGGCCCTGGCGGCCCGCGACGGCAAGATCCTCTGGTCCGCCCCGCACCACCGCGGCGGTCACGCCTCGCCCGACGACATGCTCGTCATGGGCGGGCTGGTCTGGTCCGGGGCGATCGCCAACGGGAACGACTCGGGCGTGTTCACCGGGCGCGATCTGCGCACGGGCGAGGTGAAAAGCGAGTTCCTGCCCGACGTGAACATCGACTGGTTCCATCACCGCTGCTACCGCAGCCGCGGAGCCGGCAAGTTCTTCATCGCCTCGCGCACCGGGATCGAGTACATCGACCTCGAAGCCAAGCACTGGGACGTGAACCACTGGGTGCGCGGCGGCTGCCTCTACGGGTTCATGCCCGCCAACGGCCTGACCTACGCACCGCCCCACGCGTGCGGCTGTTTCCTCGAATCGAAACTCTTCGGACTCAACGCGCTGGCGGCCGACGCGCCCTCGCGGCGCGTCCCCCGCGACGTACCCGACGCCGACCGGCTGGAATCGGCCATCGGTTCGGCTCCAGCAGCGGAGGGCCCCGGTGGAGCACATGCCCGGACGGCGGCGGCGCCGCACCCGGACGACTGGCCCACCTACCGCCACGACGCGATGCGAAGCGGCGCCACCGCCTCGGCCGTGCCCGTCGAGTTGAACCGGCAGTGGCAGACGGAACTGGGCGGGCGGCTTTCGAGCGTGGTCGTGGCCGGCGGCCGGGTGTACCTGGCCGCCATCGACGCCCACACGGTTTACGCCCTCGACGCGGAGACCGGGGCCAAGGTCTGGAGCTTCACGGCCGGCGGGCGCGTCGATTCGCCGCCCACCATCTACCAGAACCGCGTGCTGTTCGGCTCGGCCGACGGTTGGGTGTATTGCCTTCGCGCGGACGATGGGGCCTTGGCCTGGCGGTTCCGCGCCGCGCCGCTCGATCGGCGCCTGGTGGCCTACGAGCAGCTCGAATCGGCCTGGCCCGTCTCGGGCAGCGTGCTCGTCGAGAAGGGGGCCTTGTACTGCGTCGCGGGCCGCTCGGCGTTCCTCGATGGCGGCCTGCGACTGCTGCGTCTGGATCCCTTGACGGGCCGAAAGCTCTCCGAGACGGTGCTCGACGACCGCGACCCCCAGACCGGCAAGAATCTGCAGGTTCACGTCAAGGGACAGGACATGCCCGTGGCCCTGCCCGATGTGCTCTCGTCCGACGGGCAGTCGATCTACATGCGGGCCCAGGCGTTCGACCTCCAGGGCGTGCGGCGTCACGTCGCCCCGTTGAAGCTCGGCGCGGGCCGCCGCGCCGCCCAGGGCAACGAGGCGCCGGCCGCGGTGGGCGATCACCTGTTCTCGCGGTCGGGCTTTCTGGACGACTCGTGGTTCTTCCGCTCGTACTGGATCTACGGCAAGCAGGTCGACAGCAACTACGGCGGCTGGCTACGCCCCGGCCACTTCGCCCCGTGCGGCCGGCTCATGGTGATGGACGACCGCCGCGTGTACGGCTTCGACCGCTTGCCCGAGTACCTCTGCAATGCCTCGGTGCAGGAGTATTACCTGTATGCCGCCGACCGCGAGGTGACCGACGAGGGGATCGAGCGCGTCCAGGCGGCGACGCGGCGCATTGACCTGGCCTCGCGCCAACGGAGCGCCTCGTCGTCCGACTGGGCGCTGCGCAAGAAGTTCTCGCTGAGCGAGCAGAACGCGGCCCGGTTCCATTGGGCGGCGGGTACGCCGCCGATCCAGGCCCGGGCCATGGTGCTGGCCGCGAGCGTGCTCTACCTGGCCGGCCCGCCCGACGTGCTCGACGAAGAGGCGGCCCTGCGCAACCCGGACGATCCGAAGATCCGCCGCCAACTCGAGGCCCAGGCCGCGGCGCTCGAGGGCCGGATGGGCGGGCAGCTTCTGGCCGTCTCGGCCGCCGACGGCAAGACCCTGGCCTTCTACGACCTGGGCGCCATGCCCACCTTCGACGGCATGGCCGCGGCACGTGGCCGGCTCTACCTTGCTACCGCCGACGGCAAGGTCGTCTGCCTCGGCGAGCGGGGCACGCCGCTGGCGAAGGCGCCCGCCCAGCTCACGCCGCTGGATACGAGCATCAAGGAATCGCCGGTGCCGCCCGCGGTATCCAAGGGCCCGCCCAAGGACGGCGACTTCGACCGGGTGGTCCGGGCCACCGTAACCGGCTGCGACCTGGGCTACCACCTCGATACCACCGCCAAGCAAATGGGACTGGCCCTCAAGAAGCTGCCGAAGCCGCTGGAAGGAAAGATCGAGTTGGCGGTCCGCATGCGCGTCGCGCCGGAAGGGCAGTTGCGCAACGCTTTCTTGGTCTTCGGCGACAGCCCCGACGAGGGCAAGCTCGTCAAGTGCGGCCTCCGGTACGCCATGAAGCAGGCGATGATCGTCGAGGGGCCGATCGCCAAGGGCAAAGTCGCCCAAAAACCGTTCGACGCCGACGAGTCGCGGCTCTACGACGTCGCGGTGACCGCCGACCTCGACTCGGGCGAAGTGACGATGAAGGCCGGCCAGGTCGTGGTGACCGGTAAGCTGGCACAGCCCCCGGCTCGGGTTTCGTTCATCGGCTGCGGCGCGCTCAATTCGTCGATGGAGTTTAGCGCGATCCAGGCCGGCGCCGCTGCCGACCGCAGATCGCCTGGCCGGTAGGTGTGCCATGATCCGCCTGATCGATGTTGTCCAGCACTACGGCGTGCGTCCCGTACTCAAACGGATCAACCTGGAAATCCGTTCTGGGGAACTGACGGTGATCCTGGGTCCCAACGGGATGGGCAAGACGACGCTCTTGGCGACGATGGCCGGCGTGCTCACTCCCCAGCGAGGCGTTGTCGAGATCGACGGCCTGCGCCGGCGGTCCTCGGTCGAGGACGAACTGGAGATCCGCAAACGCGTGGTTTACCTGCCCGATCACCCTTGGCTGCCCAAGAACCGCACCGGCCGCGAGTTCCTGCTGGCGGTGGGACGCCTGTACGAGATCGAAGAAAACCGTCTGATCGACCGGGCGGAGCGCCTGCTGCACTTGTTCGATCTCGGGCGGGAGGCCGACTGGCCGATCCGCAGCTACTCCAACGGCCAGCAGAAAAAGGTGGCCGTCGGTGCGGCGCTGATCACCGAGGCCCCGATCCTGCTTCTGGATGAGCCGTTCTCCGGCGGGCTCGACCCGGCGGGAATCCTGGTGCTGAAGCGCGTGCTGCGGCGATTGGCTACGGAGAAGGGGGCGACCGTCGTGATGACCACGCCTGTGCCGGAGCTGATCGAGGAGTTGGCCGATCGGATCGTCGTGCTCCAACACGGTGAAGTGCTCGCTCATGACACGCCGGAGGCCCTGCGCCAACGGACCCAGTGCCCCGGTCCGCTGGCTTCGGCGCTGGAAAAGCTGATCCACCCGCAAACCCTGGCCAACGTCGAGCGGTTCTTCCACGAGGACGCGACATGACCCGAACCGCCCTCACTTGGCTGCGCGTGGTCTTTCCGCCCGTCGGGATCGTTGGGCTGATGGTCGTCCTTTGCCTGGGCACGCGCGCGCTCGAACTGTGGGTCGCGCACCGGCTGGAGATTCACGAGAAGTTCTCGCTGTTCGCCCCGTTCCGCGTCATGCTGATCGGGGTAGCGTCGGTGGCCTACGGGATGTACCGGGTCCTGGTCTTCCACCCGTTGTTCCGGTCCGGTTACCGGACGTGGCTGGCGGCGACGCCGTGGACGAGTGCCAAGCCACTGCCGCTGGGGCCGATTCACCTTGTGCCGCAGGACGCCGTGATGCTGGGGCTTCTGTTCGCTCTTGTGCATGAGCCAGGGGGCGTCGTGGAAATGCCGAACGGGGTCGTCGTCCATGTAACATGGCTGGCACCCCTATGCTTCTTGATCTCCTATCTTCTATGGCTTTGCACAAGCTTCACGGTGGTAGGTCTGGCCGTGCCGGCCTACGCGACGGCGTTCGGGCTGGGGCTCGTGTTCCGGTTGTCGCGCGAGCCGGCGTGGGCGACCGGTGCCGCCGCGATCGTCTACCTCGTGGCCTGGTGGGGCATCCGTCAATCGCTCGCCCGTTTTCTTTGGCGCGTCCCTCGCTTTCTGGATCCGGTCCGATCGGAGCGGCAAGGGAGCGAGTCGCGCCAGCCGGTGCTCGGCTGGGCGTTCAACGCGCTCCAGCCCAAGCCGGTCGGCGCGGGCATTCGAGTTCGCGATGCCCTCGCGGTCAGCCTCCTGGTCGGTTGGTGGGCGCATTCTGTCGTCGCGCTGATCGCCAACGAACAGGAACAACGCGAAGCAGTCACGACAATCTCCGGCTTCGTCACGGCTGGCTGCGTCTTGAGTCGAACCGTGGTGTACTGTTTGCGCCACTGGCCTCCGATCAGCCTCTGGGGACGGATCCAGACGCTCCGCTGGATCATTCCCGGCTACGACCGGGTCTTCGTGGCCCCGCTCTGCGCCCTGGCGGCCGGCCTGATCCTGCACTGGCTCGTCGCACACGATCGGCTTCCCGCCGATATCTTCGGGCCGGCGGGGATCGCCGTGGTGCTCGCGATCACACTTGGCACCGGGCCGACGCTCCAACAGTGGCAATTGACCGGCGCGCACCGCATCGCCCCGGACTATCTCAACAAGGCGAACTTCATCGAACTCTAACGGCCCAGGAGAGTGCGCCAAATGATGGGGAAGTCCGCCCGCCCCGAAGAGGCGCCCATTCGCCCAGCTCAGGGCATCGCCCTGGGAATACGGTCCGCGTTCTTACCGGCCATCGGCCCGACGGGCCAACTGCTGGCCGTCAAACGCGCCTGCGCAAGGCGAACGGCGGCCCGTCGGGCCGACAAGAATCCCTGTGCGCGCCCGGCTCCCCAGGGCGAGGCGCTGGGCTGGGCGAACCTCTGGGCCTTCGGCCCGGGCTGGTCTGTTCCGCGTTCTCGACCGCTTGCCATGCGGCGGAGAGGGCGGTGCTGGAATGCGGTCTGGGCCGACGATCGGAACTGTCCACGGGAATCGACGACCCGACCACGCCGTACAACCCGAACATCGTGGGATAGGTGACGCCTTTCTAGAGGAATGACCCCGTTTCGCTCGCTGTCGCTCGCTCTTAAACCCGACGCCGCCGACGCGCAGCGCCGCTTGGAGGCGTACTGGCAGGGCGAGTTGCTCGATCGCCCGTGCGTGGCCGTGCGTGCGCCCCAAGCGGGAACGTCGCCGCCGCGCCGGTCGCTCGTCTGTCGGGGCGACTTCGACATCGCGCGCACGATCGCCGAGTTCGAGACCTGGGCCGCCGCGATGTTCTTTGGCGGCGAGGCCATGCCCGCGCTGATGCCCAATTACGGCCCGGATCAATGGGCCGCCTTCCTCGGGGCCCGGCTCGCGCTGGTCCCCGAGATGGACACCTCGTGGGCGGCGCCGCTGGCCGACGCGTGGGAAGACCTGCCGCCGTTTTCGATCGACCCGCGGAACCCGTGGTGGCGGGCGATCACCGACCTGACACGATCGGCCGCCGCGGTGGGCCAGGGACGGTTCCTCGTGAGCACGATCGACACCCACTCGAACCTCGACTGCCTGGCGGCGCTCCGCGGTCCGGAGCGGCTCTCCACCGACTTGATCGACCGGCCCGAGGCCGTGCTCGAGGCCCTCGATCAACTCGACGCGCTGTACGAGCCGGTGTACGAAACGCTCTACGCGCTGGGGCGCATGGAGGAGTCCGGAACGACCTCGTGGCTGGAGATGTGGAGCCCGCGGCGGACCCAAGCCGTGCAGTGCGACTTCGCGTGCATGATCTCGCGAGAGCACTTCCGCCGATTCGCGCTACCCTACCTCGAGCGCGAGATCGCGCGACTCGATCACGCGGTCTACCACATGGACGGGCCGGGCCAGATCCGGCACCTCGACGACCTCTTGGCCCTGGACCGCCTGCACACGATCCAATGGGTGCCAGGGGCGGGCCAACCGTCGGCCCCGGCCTGGGTCGAGATGCTGCGGAAGATCCAGAAGGCCGGCAAGGGCGTGCAGGTGCTCGTAAGCGTCGAGGAAGTGCCCCAGCTCCATCGCCAACTGGCACCCGAGAAGACCTTCTACTGGGTGCTCGATTGCCCGAGCCGGTCCGAGGCCCAAAGGCTGCTCGACTGGCTCGTGGCGAACACCTGATGCGTCAGAAGCCCTGGCACCTGGCCGCGAGGGTCCGCAGGGCGTCGGAGCATCTTCGAAGGCTGTCGCTGTGGCCGACGGCGACCGACGGGCGCCACAGCGTCAGCGAATATTCGATCAGCCGGGACGCGTAGGCCGGCCCTTCAGAACGACCGCTGTCGGGCCGGGGTACCATGTCCTCGCGAATTTCGCGTCGCCGCGAGCGCCTAGCCAAGTCGACGATTGTGCGCTTCGGATCATCGAGCGAATCGGGATTTCGGGGTACTCTGGCGAGAGCGACGCGCAGGAATTGCGAGATCGACTGCCGGTCGGCAAGAAGCCAGGATTCAACCTCGCGCACAGCGACGCGGAAACACATCAGCCGGGCAGGATGCGGCAGCCAGCGGTTGCGCAGCGCGGGCGCGCAGGATTCCTCGTGGTTCAAATCGACCAGGACGACCCACGGGTGCTGCGCAGCCGCATGGTTGTATGCCCGGATCTTGTCTTTCAAGTGCGGTTTTCCTCCGACGACGTGAATCGCGCCCGGCTGCGCGCCGACCTCGGCCAAGAGCCGGCGCACGACGGCTTCGTCGACGCCTCCCTCGACCGCAGCCGAAACCAATGGAGGGACATTGCTCATCGGTGTTCAATCGCCGAAGACGGTCAACTGCTCGGCCCGCTCCGGCCGTGTGTGCGGAATCACGATGTCAGCCAACGTTAGTCCTTCTTTCAGCAGTTGCCGCGATTGGTCGATCTGACCGGCTGGACGCACCGTCGTGCCCTCCCTGCTGGGCTGGAGGAGGAGGACTTCGTCCAAACCGATTCCACGGTCGCGAAGCATGTCTGGCGAGTGGGTACTGAGGAACACCTGACGTCCCGTTCGGCGCTGCATCCGCGCGAACATTTGCGGGATGTGACGGACCACATCCGGGTGCAGCGACAACTCGGGTTCCTCGAGGAGTAACGGCCCGCTCCCCGCCAAAGCGATCCACAGCAGACCCATCAAGCGCAGCGTTCCGTCGGAGAACTGGTCTTCGGTCTGCCAGGCCCCCTGGGGCCGCCAATGCTCATACTTGCCTCGCAGGTGGGGCGTCCCGCGTGCGTCGCGCCAGAGTTCGAGTTCCTGGAGTTGCGGCACGGCCACGCGCAACGCATCGCGAATGCGACGCAGCCATGCGGTGCGGGTCTTCTCCTGGGCGCTGGCGATCTTCTCTAAGAAGTCGCCGCCGAAGGGGTCATTGGCGCGCCCCACGGACCGGTCCGGCTCCCGCACGAGCTGAGGGACGATGTGCAGGTACTGAACCGTCGGAAGAAACTCCGCGAGTTCGCGAAACGCCTGATTGACGTAAACCTGCTCAAGATAGGTCTGTGTGAGCCGTTCCGGGTCGGCACGGTCTTGGTCATCGGGCCGCGTGAGGATCGGGGCACCATCTCGAACGACCCGCTCGCGCCGAATCACCGGCCTGCTCCGGGCGTCCTGATTGAAGCACAACTCGTACTCCCAGCGCGTGGGAGCTTCGTCGCTCCCAACGCGAACCAGGACGGTGATGTCCGAGCGCCGGCGCGCTGCCAAGCACCGCAGTCGGGAGACGCCACCCCGTTTGCGGACCGCTTCCTGAAGTCCGCCGCCGACGGCGACGAGATCGTGAAGGAATCGAAAAACGTCCAGGAAGTTTGACTTCCCCGAAGCGTTCGGCCCCACAAGGAACACGCGGCGCTGAAGAGCGGCGTCGATCAGAGTGAAATTTCGCCAATTTCCCAGATGGACGTAGGTGAAACGAAACGGCTTCTGCGTGGTCTTGCGCATTCCCCCCTCTCCGCTCGTTTCAACAGGCCGCGACCTCCCCAATCATCGCGCCGGCCGCCCGCTGTGCCCTGTTGTGTCGAGGGCATGCCACTCAGGATATCATCCCGTTCGCCTCTGGAGAAGGGGGGCCGAGGTTGGATTTCCCAAGAATTTGCAATAAACTCGCTTGCCTCGCGGGTCTTTGTCTTGGGACGAGGCTTACCGATCAGGCCGCCGAGATGGGAACCCTGAAGGAGCGACTGGCCCGGGGCGAGCCGGCGGCCTTTGCCGAGTTGTACGATGCGCTGGCCGACCGGCTCCATCACTACCTGTTGGTGCGGCTCGGTTGCCGCGCCGATGCGGAGGATGCCATTCAAGAGACTTTCCTTCGCTTGGCCCGCGCCCGCGGCCGGCTGACCCGGGTCGCGAGCCTTGAGGCATACGTGTTCACGGTCGCCCGGCACGAGGCCGCGCGCCTGGGCGCAGCGAAGGCCCGGCGCGGGCGGGAGGAAGGCCCTGTCGCCGCGGAGGAGTTGTTCTATGTTCCTCGGACGACGCCCACGCACGCGACACGGCAGCGGCCCTGGCCGCCGCGCTGGCGCGGCTGAAGCCCGAGCTGCGCGAAGTGGTGGAGCTGAAGACCTATGCGGGCCTGACCTTCCGCAAGATTGCCGAGGTAGCTGGCCTGCCGCAGGGCACCGTGGCCACTCGATACCGGTCGGCCCTGGCTCTGCTGCGCGGCTGGCTCGCGAGGAAGCTGTGAATCACGACGACATCGAACGTTTGCTGATCCGCTTAACGCCGTGCGGCGCGGCCCCCGAGCTGCGCGCCCGGGTGCTCGCGGCGGTCTCGGCGGAGCTTCAGTCGACCCCGCGCCGGTGGTGGTCCGTGGCGGTGCTGGCGGTGGCCGCGTCGATCGTCTTGGCCCTCGGGCTGAACCTCTGGCTGAGCCGTCGCTTCGAGCGTCGCCTGGCCGCGCTGCTCGGGCCGCCGCCGGTGTCGAAGCAAGCCGCCGAGGTGGCTCGCGCGGTCGCGCAGGCGACCGACGCCGCGACGGGGCGCTGGGTCTACCAGCGCCTGGCCCCGGTCCGGTCCTCGGGCGACTCGATTGCGAAGCACTACCCTTTCCTGCGGCGGCTTGTCGAGGAACTACAGACCACGTCGAAGGACTCCATCCATGAAACGCTGGAAGAAGGTCCTCAAATGGACCGCGATCACTCTGGGCGCGCTCGTCGCGGCGCTGCTGGCGGTCAACGCCTGGTACGTTGGGACGTCCGACTGGCGGCTTGAGAAGCGACTGGCGGAACTTCGCTCGCAAGGCGAGCCGCTGTCGCTGGCTGAGCTGGCCCCCGGGCCGATTCCGCCCGAGCAGAACGCCGATACGTACCTCCGCCGCGCTAGGGCGGACATTGAGGCGATCGAACGGGGATTCCTCCACGGCGACAACTTGTTGCTTCGGCCCCCGACGCCGGACGAACTCAAGGCGATTCGCGCGGCATTCGATGCGTACCCGAAAGTCGTTCCGCTTCTCGAACAGGCCGTCGCGTGTCCGAAGTGTGACTTGCCGCTAGACTACACGCTGTCGCCGGAGCAGTTCAACCAGGCGTTGCTGCCCGAGGTGCAGGCGCTCCGCGCGGTGAACCGGGTGCTCGAAGCCCGAACGGTGCTCTTGGCTCATGATGCGAAGAACGACGAGGCGACGGCCAGCGCGATCGTGCTCCTGCGGCTGGCGCGGCTGTTCGAAGGCGGTCCGACCTTCGTCAACTACTTCGTAGCGAACGCGGTGCGCGCCGAAGGCGTCTTGGGAGCCAACATGGCCATTCAAACCGGGCCGGTGACTGCGAAGACCTGCGCGGCGCTGGATGCCGAGCTAGCCCTGCACGAGCCGATGGAAGCGTTTCGTCACACGCTTCGGACCGAGCGGGCCTACGGGTTGGACTCGTTTCGCAGACTGCCCGCGCGCAACGCCTGGCTGTTCCTGCGCGGCCGATGGAACCGCGAGGACTTGGCCTATCTGGACGTGATCGATGCGTTCGGCGAGGTATTGCGGGCCGACATGCCGTGCCAAGCGGCCCAAGCGCGCCTTCAGGAGGCGGCGAAGCAGGCAAGAGGGCGGACTCTGGTTGAACTCTTCACACCAGCCGCGCAGGCGGCCTACAACGCCGCCACTCGCACGCGGGCCATGGTGCGATCGCTGCGGGTAGTCAATGCGCTTCAGGTCTGCGCGGGCGACAAGGGCGTCCCCAAGCTCAGCGACCTGGGGCTGCCCGAGGCGACTACCCTCGATCCCTACACGGGCGAGCCGCTTCGCGTCAAGCGACTGTCCGTGGGCTGGCTGGTCTATTCGGTGGGAAAGAACCTCACCGACGATGGCGGCAAGCTTGACGACGCAAGCGACGACGGCGTGGGACCACCACCAGCGGCACAGATCAAGGAGTGATCGCCTTCCTTGGGATTGCATCCGCCGGGAACACTTGGTAGAAAGGACAAGCCGACCAACGCGATCGACCGGCCGGAGCAAGCGGGAGGCCCGCGTCATGCCGTGACGCGCGGAAGATGGCGCGAAAAGACCGATCGGCCACTTCGAGGCAAGGAGCGCCCCATGGCGAGGCGCGTATTGGTTCTGTCAGCGTCCGTGGGGGCGGGTCACCTGCGTGCGGCGGAGGCTGTCGCGTTGGCCCTCATGGAGTTGGAGCCCCAGGCCGAGGTCCGCAACCTCGACGTCTTGGAGTTCACCAATGCCGCGTTCCGCAAGCTGTACGGCCATGCGTATCTCGACCTGGTGAACAAGGCCCCGCACGTCCTGGGCTACTTCTACGACTTGATGGATCGGCCCCGTTCGCCCCAGCGCAAGAGCGACCGGCTGCGCGGTCTTGTCGAGCGGCTCAACTTGCGGCGGTTCCTGCGGATGCTCGTCGAAGAGCCCTGGGATGTGATCGTCAACACCCACTTCCTTCCCGCCGAGATGATCGCCCGCCTGCGCCAAAAGGGCGAACTCTCCACGCCCCACCTGACCGTGACCACCGACTTCGAGACGCACCGGCTTTGGGTCAACGAGCCTTGCGACCACTACTTCACGGCCACCGAAGAAGGCGCGGTGAACCTTCAGCATTGGGGAGTGCCGGCCGAGCGCACGAGCGTCTCGGGAATCCCCGTCCACCCGGCGTTCAGCCGGCCGAAGGACCGCGCCGAGTGTCTTGCGCGGCACGGCCTGGCAGGCGACCGGCCCGTGGTGCTGCAACTTGCCGGCGGGTTCGGCGTGGGGCCGGTCGAGCAACTGGCTCAGGCGATCCTCGGTGGAGAGGCGCCGGTCGAGCTGGTCGTCGTCGCGGGACGCAACGAGGAATTGAAAAAGCGGTTGGAGGCCCTGCCGGCGCCTTGCCGGCACCGGGTCAAGGTGCTGGGGTTCACGACCGAGATGGACGAACTGATGGCCGCCGCCGACGTGGTGGTGACCAAACCCGGCGGTCTGACCACTTCCGAGGCCCTGGCCCGAGGCGCGGCCATGGTCCTCGTCAATCCGATCCCCGGCCAGGAGAGCCGCAATAGCGACTTTCTTCTGGAGAACGGGGCGGCGATCAAGATCAACAACCTGGCCACCCTGTCGTACAAGCTCGGCCAATTGCTGGGCGATTCCGATCGGCTGGCCCGCCTCAAGGCCAACGCGAAGCGACTGGGCAAGCCCGGCGCCGCGTACACCGTGGCCCGGGCCGCGCTCGATTGGCCGACGGCATGACACGAAACGGCGTGGAAGGGTGTGTTTTTCCGCCGTGTAATGAAAGGGTATGGCGTCGCGCGTAGCGCCGCACGATCCGCGGAGCAGGACGGTTACGCATGTGTGGAATTGTCGGAATCCTCGGGGCGCAGAACGCGGTCGAGTTTCTCGTCGGCGGGCTTCGCCGGTTGGAGTACCGCGGGTACGACAGCGCGGGCGTGGCCACCGTGGACCGATCGGGCCAGTTGCACGTGGTCAAGGCGGCCGGGCGGATCGATCGCCTGGAAGAGCGTCTGGCCGGCGTTCGGCTACCGGGGGCGGTCGGGATCGGTCACACGCGTTGGGCCACCCACGGACCCGCGACGGACGCCAACGCCCATCCCCACCTCGGCGGCAACGGCTCGCTGGCCGTGGTCCACAACGGAATCATCGAGAACTTCCAGGCGCTCAAGGCGCGGCTCCAGGGCGACGGCTATGTGTTTTCCTCCTCGACCGACAGCGAGGTCGTCGCGCATCTGCTCGATCGCTGCCTGAAGCGCCGGCAAGTGCCGGACGATCTGGCGGCCGACGACTACGCGCCGTTGGTCCTCGCGGTGCAGGAGGCGCTGGCCCAGCTTCAGGGCACCTACGGGCTGGCGGTGATTTTTCGCCAATGGCCTGAGGTCCTCATCGCGTGCCGGCTGGGCAGCCCGCTCATCGTGGGCGTCGGCGAGGGGCAGCACTTCGTGGCCAGCGATGCATCGCCGCTTTCGGGCTACACCGATCGCATCGTCTATCTGGCCGATCACGAGATCGCGGTGCTGACGGCCGACTCGCTGCGCGTGGTCCACCGCGACCACGGTCGTGTTCCTCCCAGTGTGCGCGTCCTCGACCTTCCGCCCGGCGCCGCGGACCGCGGCGGCTACGCGCACTACATGCTCAAGGAGATCTTCGAGCAGCCCGAGTCGCTGGAAAACGCCATGCGGGGCCGGCTCGATCGCGACTCGGCCAGCGCTCGTTTCGGGGGATTGAATCTGTCGCCGCAGCAACTGGCCGCCGTGCGCCGGCTGGTGATGACGGCTTGCGGCACGAGTTGGCACGCGGCATTGGTCGGCGAATACCAGATCGAGAGCCTGGCGCGCCTTCCCGTCGAGGTCGAGTACGCCAGCGAGCTTCGCTACCGCAATCCGCCGCTGGAGCCCAACACGCTGTTGTTCGCGATCACGCAGAGCGGCGAGACCGCCGACACGCTGGCGGCGCTGCGCGAGATGAAGCGCAAGGGGCACCCCACGCTGGCCATCTGCAACGTCGTGGGAAGCACGATCGCCAACGAGGCCGACGGCGGGATCTACCTGCACGCGGGGCCCGAGGTGGGCGTCGCCTCGACCAAGGCGTTCACGTCGCAATGCGCCGTGCTGGCGATGCTGGCGCTCTACTTCGGCAGGCTGCACCATCTGAGCTACGACGCGGGAATGCGCCTGATCGACCAACTGGAGGCGCTGCCCGACAAGCTGCGCCGCGCGCTGGCCACCGACGAGGAGGTCAAGCGGATCGCCTTGAAGTACTGCGAGGCCGAGAATTTCCTGTACCTGGGGCGCCAATTCAATTTCCCCACGGCGCTCGAAGGGGCGCTGAAGCTCAAGGAAATCAGCTACATCCACGCCGAGGGCTACCCGGCCGCCGAGATGAAGCACGGGCCGATCGCCTTGGTCGATCGGCATACCCCGAGCGTGTTCCTCATGCCCCAGGGGCCGGTCTACGACAAGGTGCTGGCCAACGTCGAGGAGATCAAGGCTCGGGGCGGGCCGGTGATCGCCATCGTGGGCGAGGGCGACACGAAGGTCCGGAAACTGGCCGACGATGTCGTCGAAGTTCCGGCGGTCGAGGACTTCCTCCAGCCGATCGTGTCGATTGTGCCGCTTCAGCTCCTGGCGTACCACATCGCCGTGGCCCGCGGCTGCGACGTCGACAAGCCGCGCAACCTGGCCAAGAGCGTGACGGTGGAGTGATGGCGTGTTGTACGTCTGGCTGCGGAACGCCGGCAACGCCCAACCGGCGTGGTCCGGCGACCGCGCCAAGACCTGGAGCTACGCGCCGTGGAAGTTCACCGAGAGCTTCGGCTGCCCGACCTTTCTGAACTTCGGCCGGAACTACGCCGGTGCCCGCGATGGGTATGTGTACGTGTACTCGCACGATTCGGACAGCGCCTACCTGCCCGCGGACACGTACAACCCGACCCTCAAGAGGTATCTTTGGTGCCAGGTGCTTCCGGGCGATGACCCCCGCTTCCATGGTGGCCTGGGCGTGTACGACGCCCCGGAACCCTGGGGCCCCTGGACCACGGCGTTCTTCGCCGACCCGTGGGACGTGGGGCCCGGCGAGACCGCCAGTTACCCGACCAAATGGATGAGCGCCGACGGCCGGACGATCTACCTCGTTTTCTCGGGCGAGGACTGCTTTTCGGTCCGCCGTGCCTTGGTCTGCCGCTCAAGTGCGGTCAGGGGGCAAGACGAAGAAATACGGACGCCGCGCACTGGCACCCCGCCATGATGCCACCAGCCCCGGCTGCTAATCGAGATGCCCCCCTTGAGGCGGACTACTGGGCCGAGTCCCGCCGGCCGCTCACCTCGCTGGCGTTCGTCGCCCCGATCTTGGCAATCTACGAAGTCGGGGTCCTCGTGCTCGGGCCGCAGGCCATGCGCAACGGGGCCGATGTGTGGCTGCGCCGGGTACTCGAGTTGCTCGACCTGGGTCAATACTTCCTTCTGCCCGTGCTGGTCGTCTCGATCCTCCTGGGCTGGCACCACACGACCCGGCAGCCGTGGCGGGTCTCGCGTCCGGTGCTCTCGGGAATGGTGGTCGAGTGTTTCCTGCTGGCGGTGTGCTTGCGCCTAGCCCTTCAGGCGGAGGCGATGGTGCTTCAATCGCTGGCCGGCGCGCTGTCGCCTCAGCCTGTGTCCACGAGCCTCGTTTTGGACACGTCGGGGAGGTTGGCGGGATTGGTCGGCTATCTCGGCGCGGGCGTGTACGAGGAGTTGCTCTTCCGCCTGGTCCTCCTCGCGCCGACCGTGCGGGCGTTGCAGCGTGGCGGACTGACCCAAGACAAGGCGGTCCTGGCCGCGGTCGCGGCGACAAGCCTGATCTTCGCCCTAGCGCACTACGTGGGTCCCTACGGCGACCCGATCGAACTCGGCCGCTTTGCGTTCTGGTTCGGTTTCGTGTTCCGGTTCATCGCGGGGGTTTTCTTCAGTGGGTTGTTCGTGTTCCGGGGGTTCGGCATTGCCGTGGGCACGCACGCGGCATACGACGTGCTCGTGCAACTGTGGTAGCGCGACGGGCAGGAGATCGCGTCGAACCGACGGGCCATCGGTCTGCTCCGAGACCACGTCGCGCGGCTCTTGTCAAGCCCCGTCCGGTGCGAAATTCCTTGGAGATTGGGCCCGGATTTTGCACAAGCGAATTCGCCCTTTGTGCCCGGCGAAACGGGCCTTATAATGAGGCAAGTTATGAGTCGCGGCGCAAGTCGCCTACGGGCGCGCCGGAACGAAATCAAGGGATCGCAGTCGTGCTGACCGTTCGACCCAAAGTCGCGGAATTGGTGTTCGAGCTTTACGGAAGGCCGCTCCATCCGGAGCTGTTCGAGGTGTGCGCCTCGCGAAGCGTGCAACGGGGAACGTACGAGGCGAAGATCGAGATCACCGGCACCGGGCATGTGATCACTTGGCGCCGCGAGGGCCTGACGTTGACCGAGGTGGTGACGTCGGCTCATCATCCGCTGCCGGAAAAGCGTCGTCTGATGTGCTACCGGCTCAAAGGCGAGCGTTCCGACCGCATGGAGTGCCGCGGCGGAGTCTGCTATGAGATGAGCTTCCAACTCGAGCCGGTCGATCCGGAGATCTTCTGGACGTTCCAGGAAGAACTCGCGCGAAACGGCCAGCAACAGGGCATGCTTCAGCGGTTCGATTCGAGCGGGCGCATGGCCCTGGGGGCATTGAGCTATATCAGCATCGAGACCCGCAATCGCAGCCTTCGCGTTCAGGCATTCCACACCTTCCCCGA
>JANLFZ010000007.1:22637-26609 GCA_024653385.1 Thermoguttaceae bacterium
TTGTCAAGTGCCAGTCGCTGTTCCGCACGCCGTGAGGGCGCCACGCGTCGCGGCCGGCGCGAGCGCCCGCGCCGTACTTGCCTCGGCGAGTGAGGCGGATGGGGTGGAGGCCGACTAGGCCACCCAGGGAACGAACAGGGCGGTCATGCGGTCCGGATTGCGGATGCCCTGGCTCGACATCCACTGGTCGCCTTGGGCCAGGAGCGCTCGTCCTTCGTCGCCACCGACGAGCCGGCCCAACGCGCGCCGGGCCGCGGCGGCATAAAGGGGCATGTCGGCCGCGTCGAAGCCGGCGATCGATGCCTCCAACGCTTCGCGGGCCGCCTTCGAATCGCGCCGTAGGACAGCAAGGCCCGCGAGGATCAGCCGTGCCAGGGGCACTGCCCAGGCCGCTTGTTCCCGGTCGATTCGCCGCGCATCACGCGCTGCGGCGCGCAGCAGCGGAGCGGCCTGGTATCCCTCCGCGGCGGCTGCCAGGGCGGAGCGCGCGCGGGCGAAGTGGATGAACACTCGAGCCAATTGGCTGCGCAACAGGAGAGACCGCTCGAGGGCGCACCACTCCTGCTCGATCCGCTGCCATGCGTTCGGTCCCTTTCCGCGGTAGAGGTCGATCTGTATTTGAGCGTAAAGCGCATTGTAGTGTTGCACATGGAAGCTCTCGCGGGACCATCGCCTCATGCACTCGGCGATCCTCCGCTCGGCTTGGTCGGGTTCGTCGGCGGCCAGGGCGGGGAGGGCCAAGGTGCAGATGCGTGCCAGTGCGAAAAGGCTTCCGCGGCGTTCGGCGTCGCGGTAGAGGCCGGGAAGCCGCCGCGAGAGTTCACCGACCTCACCAGCCCAAGAGAGTGCCGACGGCGCGAATCCTTGAACGGTGTCGAGTTCCCAGATCACCCCTGTGCAGTGTTCGCGAAATAGCCGCTCGGCGCGGTCGCACTGCTCGACGCTGCGTTTCCATCGTCCTTGCAGACACGCGGTGACCCCCTGCGCCGCCGCCAAGAGGCCTGTGGTGTAGGGTTCCTGAAGGCCCCGCCCGATTCCTTCAGCGCGCATCAGCATCTTCTGAACGCGTCGCCGCGCGGGTTCTCCGGGGATGGCAGCCAGGATGCCTTCCATTGCCAAGAACCGGGCCGCGCGTAAGGGCTCCCCGCAACGTAGAGCACGCATCAGGCCTTGTGCGTGGAGGGCGGCCGCCCGGATGGGGTCAACGAGTGCAAGCCCGGTGGCTGCGGACCAACAAAGATCAATCCGATCCAAATCACGCGGCGGGATCGCACCAACATCCCGCACATGACAGCCGAAACCCCGGGACCAGAGAAGCACACGGCGGAACAAGAGGGACCCCATCGCGGCCCGCGGCGTGCGCGGCAGTCTCATGCCCCGCGCCTGAAGCACTTGTTCCAGAACGGCCAGTCCCTCGTCGATGTGGCCGCTGATGAGATACTGGGCCGCGGCGCGGCGCCGCAGCTCGAACGCCTCGTCGTGGGGCGCACCGGCGGCGCAGAGCAGGTACGCTTCGGCCGCCTCCTTTCCATAGCCCGCGTTGGCCAGCGCGTCGGCCAGCTTTCGGCGGCGCGGTCGCTCGGCCTCGCCGGCGCGCGGCGAAAGCTCCAGAGCGAGCCGATACAGGCGCGCGGCCCGGTCGAAGGCCAGCGCCGCCGCGGCTTGATCGGCGGCCGCCGCGTAATAGTCGCTCGCCCTGTCGTTTCGGCCGGCCCCGGCGAAATGGGCCGCAAGCTGGGCCGGGTCGGCCTGCGACGTCGTTTCCAGCGTCTGAGCCAAGGCCAGGTGGCGCTGCACGCGGATCTCGGCCGTCAGATGGGCAACCACCGTCTCGCGGATCCGGTCGTGATAAGTCTCAATCCAATCGTCCGGCCTGCACCCGGTCGTTCGCACCAGGTGGGCTATCTGAAGGGCACGCACCGCATCCAGCGATCCCTCGTCGAACTCCGCCGCGCGCAAGGCGTCGGACTGCCGGAGGGGGTGAGCGGCCACGGCAATCACCTCGAGCAGCCGGCGGGCCGGCTCGGGCAACCGCCCGACACGTGCCCAAAGCACTTCGTCCAGACTCGCCCCGAATCGCGGGGCGGCCGCGGCCGGGTCCCGCGCGGCGCGCGTGTGCCGGACCAAGGCATCGACCAGATAGGGGTTCCCTTGCGACTCCTCGGCGATCGTCCGGCTGAGGCGTTGGGCCTGCTCGTCCCGCCTGCCCAAGAGGACGAGAGCCAATTCGCATGCCTCCTCCCGGCCCAGCGGCTCGACGACCAGCTTGCGCGGTTCGATCGCCCGGGCAGCCAGACAGGTCGGGTCGAGCATCGCGCGCAGTGCCGGGCTGGATGCCACGTCTTCGCTGCGATAACAGACGATCAACAGAAACACCGGCGGATCGGGCGGTCGGAGCAAGTCGTGCAGCAACGCCACACTGTCCAGATCGCCCCATTGCAGGTCGTCGATCGCCACGACGAGCGTCTTGCGATCGCCCAAGCGCGCCAGGACCTCGCGAAGCGACGTAAACGCCCGCTGCCGCAACTCCTGCGGGTCCCGAATGTCCGGCGCGCGCCGGGGCGCAACGGCCAGGGCATTAACCCACTCCAACACGGGAAAAACGCGCACCAGCGAGGCTGCGTCGCGCGGCAACAGGGCATTGACCTCTTCGGCCGAGAGCGTGGCAAGATAGCGGCTCAGGGCGTCGATGGCGTTGTCGACCGCCTTGTACGGAACCGACTCGCGCTCGTAGCAGCGGCCCGTCAGCACGACGGCACCACGCCGCGCCCCAAGCTGCGAGAGGAATTGCTGGACCAGCGCCGTCTTGCCCACACCGGAACGCCCTTCGATGAGTACCGCCACGGGCCGGCCGCGGCCCAGATCGTGCAATGCCTCGTCGAGCTGGCGCAGCAACGCCTGCCGGCCGACGAAGAGGGGCGCCGGCGGCGATGGCGCCACGGCGAGCCGATCCGACCAGGGCGTCTCCTGGCCTGTCGACCCCAGGCGACGGAGGATCTCGGGCCCCGAGGGCCGTCGCGCCGGGTCGCGCTCCAGGAGGGCCATACACAGCGAGGCCAGGTCCTTGGGGGCCTCGGGCGCCAATTCGCATAGCGGTGTCGGGTCGCGGTGCTGCTTTTCCCTGAGCACTTGACTGGAACCGCCCTCGAAGGGGCGGCGTCCGGCCAGCGCCTCGTAGAGGACCACCCCCACGCTATACCAATCGCTGGCCGGCCCCAACCACTGGCCGGCCGCTTGCTCGGGCGACATGTACGGAGCGGTACCGGCGATCCGGGGGCTGCCGTCCGCGTCGGCGGCGCCCAGACTGGCGGCCAGTCCGAAATCGAGCAACACCACACGTCCCTGTGGCGTGACGCGCACGTTGCCCGGCTTGATGTCCCGATGAATGTAGCCTGCTTCGTGCAACGCGGACACGCCCTGGACAAGTTGTTCCAGGGCGGCACGCAACCGCAGCAGTTGACTGGCTCGCAGTCCTCCGGTGTTCACCGCGGTGCTCGGCGCCTCGGCTGGGGTCTGCCGTGTGGTTTCATTCTCGCGCCCGTCCGTCGCGCCCGAGGTACCCTCCGAGGCGAACCACTCTGCCAGGGAGAGGGTGGCGGGAAACGCGGCGTCCGGCGGTCCGGCGGGAACCAGGTGTGACGCGGCGTGCCCAACGCCCCGACGGACGTACTCCAGAAAATCCACCCCCTCGACGAACTCCATCGTGAAGAACCACCGCCCCTCCTCCGCGATCAACTCATGAAGACAGACAAGGTTCGGGTGGACCACATCGGCCAGGGTGCGGAATTCCCGTTTGAAGAGATAGATGGCCTCGGGGTCGAGCCTGGGCAGGGTTTTCAGCGCCACCCACTGGTTGCGCTGGCGGTCGAAAGCCCGATAGACGGTCCCCATCCCCCCGGCACCGATCCGCCGTTCGATGAGGAACCGCACCGCGGCTTGGCAGTTGTTCGCGAAGGAGCCATTCATTGCCGT
>JANLFZ010000007.1:26619-30671 GCA_024653385.1 Thermoguttaceae bacterium
GCCGTCTCGCTCGCCAAGCTTCACCACGCGGCCTCCATTGTACTGCTTGCGGGGAGCGGATCAATACACCTGCATGGTGGGTGACGCTGCGGCCCAACATGCGCGACTTCAGGTACTCACCACGGCCTTGGCCCGGCTGTTGGCGGTCTGGCGCCTCACCTATCATATGGGCGCGATGCGAGGAGGTCGCGACTTATCGGTCAAGCTCAGTGTGAAGGGATCGATCCATGAAGCAGTCGTCTGATCTAGGACAACGATCGATCGGCCCGTGCGCCGTGGCGGTCGTTCTCGCAACGTCGATCGTGATGGCCGGACCCTCGCTGCCGGCAGCCGAGGACGGGAAAGCCCACGAGGGTTGGTCGGCGAGTTCACCCCGCGACGAGGTCCGGCCCGCGTTCCTGTATGTCCCCAAGGGCGGTCCGGACGGTCAAGGGAGCTTCGTGCTTCAATCCGACGGGCGTGCGGGCCTTATCGGGTGCTGGACCCGGGTCTTCTCGGTCGTTGGGGGCAAGCACTACCGGTTCAGTGCCCTGCGTCGAACCGAAGAGGTCGAGTGCCCGAGGCGGTGCGGCGTGGCCCGGGTCATCTGGCAAGACGATCGGGGGCGACAGGTGCTGCGCGACGAGCCGAGCACGGCCACCTACATGCCCGGCACGCCGCCGGTGGCCGAGCCCGAGTACCCGCGCGACAAGGCGACTCGTCCGGACGGCTGGACCGAGGTCTCCGACGTGTACCGCGTGCCGACCAAGGCGACGCGCGCGGTGGTCGAGCTGTACTTCCGCTGGGCGCCGCGCGGCAAGGTCGAGTGGGCGAGCATATCGCTGGCCGAGGTCCCGCCTCCGCTGCCGCGGATCGTGCGTCTGGCCACGGTTCACTACTGTCCCAAGGAAGGTCGGACGAACGCCGAGAAGTGCCGGCAGTTCGAGCCGTTTGTCGCCGAGGCCGCGCGGCGCAAGGCCGACCTCGTGGTGCTCCCCGAGACGCTCACGTACTACGCAAGCGGCCGGTCGCTGGCCGACTGTGCCGAACCCGTGCCAGGCCCCTCGACCGACTATTTCGCCGGGCTGGCCAAGAAGCACCACCTGTACCTAGTGGCCGGGCTCTTGGAACGCGAGAAACACCTGGTCTACAACGTGGCGGTGTTGATCGGTCCAGAGGGGCAGATCGTGGGCAAGTACCGGAAGGTCTGCCTGCCGCGGGGCGAGATCGAGGGGGGCGTGGCCCCGGGCGAGGATTACCCCGTCTTCGAAACCCGGTTCGGCAAGGTGGCCATGATGGTCTGCTACGACGGCTTCTTCCCGGAGGTCGCCCGCGAGCTTTCCAACCGCGGAGCCGAGATCATCGCATGGCCGGTGTGGGGGTGCAACCCGCTCTTGGGCGCCGCCCGCGCCTGCGAGAACCACGTGTACGTGATCAGCAGCACCTATTGCGACGTGTCGCAGAACTGGATGATTTCGGCGATCTACGGCCACGATGGTCGCCCCTTGGCCCAGGCCGCCGAGTGGGGCACGGTCGCCGTGGCCGAGGTGGACCTCGACCGCCGGCTTCACTGGCACAGCCTGGGCGACTTCAAGGCCGAGATCCCCCGACATCGGCCCAAGTAAGCCACCGCCTTCCCATGCCGCATTGGGACCGGCGGCAAGATGGTCGAGCCACTGGAACCGGCACGGCACTCGCACGATCAGGCGGCGGGGTCTAGAATGGTCTGGCTCGAAAAGTCCAGCAAGAAGGAGAGAAGACCGTGGATCATCATGATCGTTGGGCTGTCCGTACGGTTCTTTCTGCCCTTCTGGCCGCCGCGGCCGCAACCTGCATCGGGCGGGCCGAGACGCCATCAAGCCTGACATGGACTCTGCGCAAGCGGGTCGAGGTTCCGGCGGGCAGCGGCCAGTATCGTACCGTCGAGGAAAAAGCCGTTTGGGACGGCAAGCAGACGGCCGTCATCGTCTGCGACATGTGGGCCAAGCATTGGTGCGCCGGAGCAGTCCGCCGCGGCGCCGAGATGGCTCCGCGCATGAACCAGTTCCTCGGCGAGTTGCGGCGTCGCGGCGTTCTGGTCATTCATGCCCCCAGCGGCGGCATGGAACTCTACAAGGACCATCCCGCGCGCAAGCGGGCACAGTCGGCGCCAGTGGCGCCCAATCTTCCCAAAGGCATCGAGACATGGTGCAACTGGCTCGAGGCCGAGAAGAAAGCGAAGTACCCGATCGACCAGTCCGATGGGGGGTGCGACGACGAGCCGAAATGCCCCCAAGGCAAGATGGACTTGCACCAGGCGCCCGTCCTGGAAATCCGCGACGAGGACGCGATCAGCGACTCGGGCGTCGAGATCTGGAACTTGATGGAGCAGCGGGCCATTGCCAATGTCATCCTCTTGGGCGTCCACACGAACATGTGCGTCTTGGGAAGGCCCTTTGGGCTGCGGAACATGGCCCGATTTGGCAAGAATGTGGTGCTGGTCCGCGATCTGACCGATACGATGTACAACCCCCGGGCATGGCCCTATGTAAGCCATTTTAGGGGCACCGAACTGATTGTTGAGCATATCGAGAAGCATGTGTGCCCGACGGTCACGTCGGATCAGCTTCTCGGCGGTGCCCCGTTCCGTTTTGCCGCGGACCGGTGATTCCCTTTCGGGGCACCTCCGGATATAACCACCGTCGTGTCAATGGGTTGCGCCTGGTACTGTCGGGTTGGAACCCGTTGCCTTGTCGATCACCGTGCAAGGTTTCCGGGATTGCGGAAACCATCTCTATGGCCATGACGCAACCGAGTACGGCCGGGGGCGACCGCCCGGCCGGTCCACCGCCGATCGACTGGGAGGCTGTTCTGGCCAGTCACGACCGTTGGTTGCGCACGGTGGTTTATGCGCGGGTGGGCGAACCTCAGGCCGTCGACGACGTGATGCAGGAGGTGGCCCTGGCAGCCGTCCGGCAGAAGTCGCCCTTGGAAGACCCCGCCAAGGTTGCGCCATGGCTGTACCGGCTGGCGGTCACGCAGTCGCTCTTGTACCGCCGCAAGCAAGGTCGGCGGCGCAAGCTGGCCGATCGGTACACCCGGCAAACGCGGCTTGATGAGCACGATGCCCGGCAGCGCGACCCTTTGGCCTGGCTGCTTGCGGCGGAGCGCCGGGAGATGGTCGGCAAGGCGCTCGACCGGCTGGCCGGCCGGGACCGCGAGATATTGTTGCTGAAGTACACGGAGGATTGCAGCTATCGGGATCTGGCGGAGCGCCTGGGCACCACGGTGACGGCGGTCCAGGCGCGACTCCACCGGGCCCGCGAGCGCTTGCGTGAGGAACTGATTGCCTTGGACGCGCACCAACCGTAGCCATGAGTCCTGCCGAGTCCGACCTGCCATTGATCGATTCCGAGATGCTCGACGCGCTGGTCGATGGCGAACTGCCTGAACCGCAGCGCCGCGAGTTGCTGGAACGCTTGGATCGCCTGCCCGGCGGCTGGCGCGCGTGCGCTTTGGCGTTTCTCGAGGCGCAGTGCTGGAAGGAGTCCTTGCGCGCGCGGCCCTTGCCGGGCCCGCGGCCGGCCGAGGTCCGGCCGGTCCGCCTGCGCCGGCGTCGCTCGATGGGAGTCGGTACGCTCTTGGCCACGGCAGCGAGTTTCCTGGTCGCGCTGGGGCTAGGTTTGGGCATCGGCTCGGTGTGGACGTCGGGACCGCCACGCGGGTCGGACGAACGATTGGCGGACGTCTCCGAGGGACCCGGGGCCCCGACCTTGGTATCTCGCGGCGGTTCCGGGCTGGAGGAAAGCCGGCAGATAGCCGGCAACGATTCCCGTTCCGCGCCGGGTCCCGTCGGGCCGCGGGCCGCGAACGCATGGGGGACGGTGCGGGTGAGTCTGCCCGGCCGTCCCGGCCTGGGGCCCCACGAGATCGAACTGCCCGTCACCGAGGCCGAACGGCTCGACGACTCCTGGTTCCGGCCGGCGCCGTTGCCCGCGGAATTGTGCGAGGGCCTGCGCCGGTTGGGCTATGAGATCCGGCAGCACCGTGAGCTGGTGCCGGCGCCTTTGGACGACGGACGCCGCGTGGTCATG
>JANLFZ010000089.1:0-2238 GCA_024653385.1 Thermoguttaceae bacterium
TACTGGCGGCTGTTCGCCGAATTGATTCACGTCTGGAGCATCGATCCGAACTACTCGCACGGGTTCGTGGTGTTTGGGGCGGGCATCGTCTTCGCCCTGTTGGCCGGCGTCGGCGTGCCCGGCGGAAAGCGGTTCCACCTTCCGGACCTTGCGTCCGGGCGACAAACCCTGGCTGGACTCCTGTGGATGCTCGTCGGCTTTCTGGTCGGGATGGCCGGCGGGTTTGTCGGCCACTTGTTCCTGGGCGTGGTCTCGCTGATTTTCGTCCTCTGCGGAGCGATTCGCCTGGTCGGTGGTGAAGAGGCCAAGAGCCGGTTCGGTTTCGCCGCGATGTTCTTGATCTTCATGGCCCCCTTGCCCATGGCGTGGTACCAGCCGGCCGCCGTGACCCTTCAGGCCGTCGCCAGCAGCCTGTCGGCCGGGGTCTTGGAGGCCTTCGGCGCCACGGTGTTTCGCGAGGGGCATCAAATCCAGTTGCCCGGCTACACGCTCGAAGTCGGCCAGGCGTGCAGCGGCCTGCGAGCCCTGACCGCGGTGCTCGCCTTGGCCGTGGCGGTTGGGCACTTTTCGGGTCGCACCTGGTGGTACGCCTGGGTCCTGGCGCTGGCCGCCGTGCCCATTGCCGTGGCCGCCAATTGCCTGCGCGTGGTACTGACGGCGCTCATCATGATGGCGCTGGGCCCGCAATGGGCCGAAGGGGTCTATCACACGGCCGAGGGACTGGTCGTGATCGCCCTGGCCGCGGTGCTGCTGTTGGCCGCCGCCGCCGGCCTTACGCACATCGAAGGGCGTTTCCTCGCCGCCGGGAACGCCAACCAGAAGCCGATGGCCCCGACGCGCAGCCGTTCCGAGGTGTCGGAGGCCTGTACCACGGGCCGAGGCGTGCGGCTTCGCGCAAGGCTGGCGCTGTGCATTCTGACCCTCGCGTTGGCCTGGGGAGGGCTCGAGACCGGACGGAATTGGCTCGAGGCAGCCGGACCGCTTCCCGCGGTTCCTCTCGCCCGGCCACTGGCCGAGCTGCCACTGGTCCTTGGTCCATGGCGCGGTAACGACGAACCGCTGCGCGACCAGCGACTCCTGTACGCCGACGAGCACCTCCAGCGGACCTATCGCCACGTCGAACGTTCCCAGGCGCTGTCGGTGTGGCTCGTCTACTCGCGCGAGGGCGCGGATCGCGGACACCATCCCGAGGTTTGCATGCGCGTGGCCGGCAAACCGGAAGACGTGCCGGCCCGACGCGAGCTGGCCGTGGACGGGGGCAAAGCACCGATCCAGCGGTACCGGTTCGGGCGGCCGGGCGACTACCAATGGGTCTTCTATTGGCACTATACCTTGCCGCCAGGCGAGGATTCCGGCGTCCACCGTCTCCAGCGGCTGTACCAGCGTCTGCGCAAGCGGCCGTCGAGCCTGACGATCGAGGTGTTCGCCCCGGAATACTCGCCCGATGATGTCCGCTACGTCGAGGAGTTCGTGCGGCAGCTCGACGAGACGATCCGCCCCCTCGTCGGGCCCGACGGGGTCCGCGGCAGCCGCCGCCTGCCTGTCACCGTGCTCGAAGGGGTCGAACCGCCCGATGCCACCAAGGGCCTGTAAAACAACAAGTCGGGCAAACATGAACGACTGAGAGAGACAGAGCTTTTCCCAAGGCATGTGGTATGGAACCCAAGAGCGATTCGCTTCTTTGGGTTCCATACGGTTGCCCAACTTGTTGTTTTGCAGGCCCCAAGTCCACAAGATCGTGATCCTCCCATGTCCAAAGCACGTCTGTTTCTTCGGCTCCTGTTGGTCGTGATCGCGGCAGCGGTCGTCTTCGTCGGCTACCGGACCATGGCGCGAAACCGGCCGGGCTACTACTGGCGCCAGGCTCAAAGGGCCTTGGAGGCGGGCGACCGCGACTCGGCGAGAGTCCACCTTCTGAACTTGTTGAAGCGGGAACCGCGCCACGGCGAGGGTCACTTGGCGATGGCCGAGATGATCCTCGAGGAAGCCACGGCGGCAAGGGCCCGGGCAGCCGCCGAGAAGTCGTCCGGCAAGGCCGACGCGCCATCGCTTTCCGCGGAAGGCGAACAGGCCGCAACCGCGGGCAAGCCGTCCGGCCTCGCGGTGCGGTACGCGCGGCATCCGATCGCCTTGCACCATCTGGTCCAGGCAGGCAAGGCCCGCCCCGACGACCTGGAGCTTCAGAAGCAGATCGTGATCGACTGCCTGGCGTTGGCCATCTGCCGTGCCGCCAGGCAG
>JANLFZ010000089.1:2248-11450 GCA_024653385.1 Thermoguttaceae bacterium
ATCGACTGCCTGGCGGCACGGCAGATGGCCAACGCCGCAGCGGCGGCAGCCCGCGTGATCGAATCCGAACCGGACCACGGCGACGCGCTGTTCGCGCTGGCCTGGCAGGCGGTTGAACGCTCCAGCGCCGCGGATGTCCAGCGGCTACTGGAAAAGCTCGGCCGCGTGCCGAACCGCCGGCCGTTTGCAACGCACCTCTTGGCCCTCCAGTACACCGAGAAACAGAAGCAACCGGACCGGGCACAGAAGGTATTCGCCCAGGCCGCGCAGACGGCAGCGCAGCTTACCCCGAAGCAGTACCGATCTCTGGCCGAGACCGACGCGGAGACCATGCCGGCGTTGCTGATCCAGGCGGTGCGCCGGGCTCCCGACGCCGCGGAGGCGTGCCGGCGTGCCGCGGCCGCGTTGGCGGGGTTGGAGACGGCGGTCAAGGCCTGGCCCGAGTGGACGGGCGGCGCGGCCGAAACCGCGTCGCAGATTGCCCTGCTGGTGGCTTTGCCGCGCCCGGCCGGCCGTCCCACCGATACCGCGGCCCAACCCAAGCCCGATCCGGCAGTGCTGGCCGAACTGGCCCAACGTGCGGAGCGCCTGCGCGCGGCGGCGATCGAGAAAGGGGTGGCCGCGCCGGTCGTGTACCATCAATCGGCGGCGGCCGCGCTGGCGCGAGGTGATTTCGAGACATCGCTCGAGTTGCTCGGCAAGGGGCTCCAGGCCGGCGCCAAGCTGCCTTCCCAGCGCCGCGGCGAGCTTCTGGAACTGCGCCGCCTGGCCGCTTGGGAATTGGTCATGCTGAGGCGGTTCGCCCAAGCCGAGGAACACATCAAGGTACTCCTGGCGTCCGGCGACAAGACCATGATCGGCTGGGGGCACCTGCTCTCCGGCCGCATCCTGGCAGCCGAGGGGAAGCTCGAGAAGGCCCGCGATCACCTGCTTCGCGCTCGGGCCGACCTGGGCGACCTTCCCCAGGTCCGCGCGGCATTGGCGAACGTGTACCTTGCGATGGGCCGATGGTCGGAGGCCCTGCCGCACCTTCAGTCGCTTCACGTGCTGGCCGACGCGCTGAGCCCCGAGGAGCGTGCCTGGCGCGACGCGCTGGTCGGCTCCGAAGAACGGATCCACCTGGCCGAACTTCGGGCACGGTTGGGGTTGAACCAGTGGTCCGAGGCCCAAAGGCACCTCGAGGTGCTTACGCCCACGGAACTGGCTCCCCAGGCCGAGTCTCTGGCAGTCGCCTGGCTGGCGGCAAACGGGCGGCTCGCCGAGGCCACCAAGCGCCTGGCCGACGCCCGGCGCCGGTTCCCTCGCCATTGGGGACTGGTGGATCTCGAATCGGCTCTCTTGGATCGGGCGGGCAAGACCGATCAGGCCCGAGGCCTCGTGGAGCAATTCGCCGCGGCCGCGCCGGACGATCTGGACGTGCAGTTGGCCCTGTGCGCCTGGCGTATCCGGCATCGGGAAGCCGACAAGGCCCTCGCGCATCTGGCCGAGCTTGCCAAGCGCCCCGCGAAGAAGGCCGACGACCGGTTGCGGATCATGGCGATCCAGGCCCAAGCCCTGCTGGCGGCCGGCAAACCCAAGGAGGCCGAGACCGTGGCCGCGGCCTTGCGTGCCGACCCGCAGTCCGCGGCAATCGGCGGGCTGATCGACGCTTTGGCCCAATGGAACCAGAACCAGCCCCAGAAAGCGGCCGAGGCCCTGGCCGCAGTGGGCAAGACCAGTCCCCGCAGCGGCCTTTTGTCGCTTTTCCAGGGCGAAGCCGAACTGGCCCAGGGCGATGATGCCGAGGGCATCGAGCACCTGGCCAAGGCCCTCGAGGTGACGGCGCTACGGCGCCGGGCGGGTGCCGCGCTACTCGGCTCGGTGGCCCGCTTGGCCGCCCAGAAACCGCTGCCGGAAGTCGAGGCCAAGGTCGATGCCCTGCTTCGCCAATCGCCCGACGATCCGGTCCTGTTGCTGGCCAAGGCCGATCTGGCGATCCGGCAAGGCCGGCTCGATGCCGGGATCGAGCAGCTCGAGCGCGTCGATCGCCTCGAGCCGGCAAGCCCCGCCGGTCCCTATTTCAAGGCCCTGGCGCTGTTGCGATTCGGGCAGCAGGACCGGGCCGCCACCGACGTCAGCCGGGCCCTGGCGCGCGACCCGAAGCACTTGCCCTCGCTCGTTCTAGCCGCCCGGGTGGCACTGGCCAAGGGCGACCCGGGGCAGGCCCTGACCCATGCCCAAGCCGCCCTCGCCCTGCGGCCGGGTCTTCCCGAGGCCGTGCTTGCCGAAGCGGAAGCCCTGCGTCGCATGGACCGGACGGACGAGGCGCGGCGCGCGGTCGAGGACCTGATCGCCCAGTGGCCCAACCTGTCGGCCGGGTACGCCGCCCTTGCCGCGCTTCATGCGGCAGCGGGTCGGACCGATGAGGCGCTCGAGGCTTACCGCCGGGGCTTGGAGAAGCTGCCGAACCACCCGGCGCTGCGGCTCGGTCAGATCGCGCTGTTGGCCCGGTCGAACCGAGTCGCCGACGCCCAGGAAGCAGCGCGCCAGGCGGTCGGCGAGAACCCCAAGGCCGCCATGTTGCTGGCGGTGGCGCGGGTGTTTGCGGCGGAAGGCCGGCTCGCGGAGGCCCGCCAGTGGTGCGACAAGGCCCTAGCGGCCGGTGACGCGCGCGAGAAGACGGCCGCGCGGTTTCTGTTGGGTAACGTGGCCGTTCATGAAGCCGGCGAGCCCGGCGACAAGGACCGCCTGGCCGAGGCCCGCGACCATTTTGCCGCCGTGGTGGCTGCCGAGCCGGGCCACCTGATCGCGGCCAATAACCTTGCGTGGCTATTGGCCACCGAGTTCGGCCAGGCGGCCGAGGCGGTGGCAGTGCTCGAAAAGGCCAAGGGACCTGCCGCCGTGCGGCAGCTTCCCGCGGCCGTCGCCCACACCCTGGCCGTGGCCTACCGGAAGGCAGGCCGGGCGGACGAGGCCATGCGTGTTCTCGACGAAGCGCTGGCAGTCTACCCCGACGACGCCGCCTTGTTGATCGAAATCGGCGCGATGCTGGCCGAGCGACAACGCTGGATCGAGGCCCGAAGCGTTGTCGAGAAGGCCAAGAAGATCGGCCTGTCGGACCAGCAGTCGGCCGAGGCGGGGCGCATCCTCGCGACGATCGAAACCTCGACCGCCTCGTCGCCCTGACCGGCGCGGTCGCCTCCCATGCCCGAATCCGGTTCTTCCGAAATCCGAGGTGCGTGCGGCGGCCTTGAGGCAGCGCCGGCAGCCGGAGTCCGCCGGCCGGGCACGGGCCTACCAGTTCATCTGCTTCTTGCGGCCTGGCTGGGTCTGGTGTTTCTCGTGGGGAACTGGTTTCCGCTGCGGGCCACGGATCTTTGGTGCCACGTAGGGTATGGTCACTGGATCCTCGACCACCGGGCTCTGCCCGAACGAGACCCGTTCTGTCCCTTGGCGACCGTGACGCCGCTAGTCGACACGGCATGGCTTTCGCAGGTCGTTTTCGCGCTGGTCGAGCGAGCGGGTGGGGTGGAGTGGATTTCCCACGTGTTCGCCCTGGTGCTCGTGACGACACACGCCGTCTTGGCCAGGACGTTTTACCTCCAGTCGCAACGCGTTGCGGTTGCCCTGGCGGGCTCGGTGATGACCGTTGTGGTGGGATGGAGCCGCATCGCCACGGTCCGGCCGGAGAACTTCGCCGCGCTGGCCATGGCTGTCCTCCTGTGGATCGTGGTCTCCACCGAAACGGAAGGCCCCTCGGGCGACAGGCCGCGGCGATGGCGATGGCGTCTTGCGATCGGCGTTCCCCTGGTGATGCTTCTCTGGGCGAACCTGCACGGCTCGTTCGCGTGCGGACTGGCCGTTTTGGGGTGCTGTTTCGTGGGGCGCGCGGTCGAAGCCGCTTGGGCCGCCAAGCGTGGAGGGATTGCACAAGCACTGGCCGCTTCGGGGACCGACCCCGCGGTGCGGCGTTGGCTGGTCGCGTGCCTGGCAGGCGCGGCAGCCACGCTGGTCAATCCCTATGGCGTGCGCCTGTGGCTGTCGGCCCTGTCGTTTGCGGGAAACGAGAACCTCCGCGGCGTCGCCGAATGGATGCCGATGACAATCGTGGGGCCCGGTGGAAGGTCGTTTGCCTTGTCCTGGCTGGTGTTGCTCGTCGCGCTGCGTCACAGCCGTCGGCCCGTGCCCGTGGCCCACGCCCTGATGCTGGCGCTGTTCTCCGTGGCGGCCGTGTCGAGCGTCCGGATGATCGTCTGGTATGCGCCGGTGTTCGCGGTGGCGGTCGTACCCCATGCGGCCGACCTCTGGCGCCGGTGGCTTCCCAAGGGACCGGTGGAGGGATATCGTCCCAACCCCCTGTGGCGCGTGGCCGTTTGGGTCCTCGTCGGCTGGATCGCCTTTGCCGTGGCTCCGATCAGCTCGGGATTGTTGGGTCGGGAGCCACGACGGCTCGAACGGCTGCTCGGCCCGTCCACGCCCGTGGCACTGACCCGGCATTTGCGCGTGCATCCGCCGCCGGGCCCGGTGTTCCATCCGCAGTGGTGGGGCGATTGGTTGGCCCGGGAAGGCATCACGCCGTTTATCACCTCGAACATCCACCTGGTACCGCCCGAGGTGTGGCGCGACTACACCCAGGTGGCCTCTGGGCTGTCGGGCTGGCAGCAAATCGTCGACCGCCACGGCATCCAGACGTTGATCCTCGACCGGGCGGAGCAGGGCGTGCTGATCGCGGCGGCCGCTCGCTCGGGCCGGTGGCAGCCTGCCTATGAGGATTCGCAAGCCGTGATGTTCGTGCGACGGCCGGCGCCGCCACCGAAGTCGCCCGATGGTGGCGCCGGTCGCCTCGGGCCGTGATCATCGCGGCGCGCGATCCTTGGCCTTGCGCACGACCTGTCCCACGCCCTTGAGCACTTCCGACGGCACGACCAATTCGCCGCGCAGTTCGCCGGGGGCCGTGGACACGGCCAGTCCGACCGGCGGCGTGGCCGGAAACTCGGGGACCTGAATCTTGGCTGCCGCCTGGGGAGGCGCCACGGCGGCAATCATCCGCTGGAAAAACGCCAGCATACCGCGCGGGCTCAGGTAGACGACGATCGTCGCGTCCTTCGGCAAGAGGCCGGCTGTCTTGACCACGTCGGCTTGCGCTCCCAGGCCGGGCTTGCCTTGCTTAAGCGCCTGGATCGCCCGTTCGAGGTGGGCCTTGTGCGTGTAGCCCACCATGACGGTGTGCTCGTCGGCCACGGCCAGCCACGCGACGAGCTTCCCGCCCGGGCCGAACATCGCTTCCATCAACTGATCGAACTGCTTCGGGTTCGGCATGCCCGGCGGGGTCTTCATCCGCGCCGTGATCTGCAACGCCGGGGCGTCGGCCAGCTTGGTCTTCTCGATCTCGATGGCCGGGAGCATCAGGCTGGAGCTGCCCTTGGCGATTTCGCCGTACTGCGTGAGGTACTTTTCGTAGTTGGCCAGAAAGGCCGTGGCGTCGTCGGTCCGGAAGACCGCGAGCATGTTCGAGTAGAGGGGTTCGTTGCCCTCTCCGGCGCCCAGTGCCACCGCCATGGTCCGCGCCTGGCGCATCCACCCGATCGGCAAGGACTGCATTTTTTGGATCTGCTCTTCCGAGACGCCGTAGAAGTCGCGAGTGGCCTTCATCATGCCGATCGAGAATCGCATGAGTTCATCCCAGCCGGCCTCCGACACGGCCGCGCCGCCGGCGACCACGAAGGGCCTGTCCGGCAGTCCGGTGAGAAGGCCCTCCGTGAGCGGTTTGGCCTCGGTCAGCATCTTGGCGAACCGCCCGCCCGGAACCGCCCTCGCCCGCTTGGCGATGTGGAGCACGCCTTGCGAATCGAGCCGGGCGCCCACCGCGACGACCGAGACTTCCTTCTCGGCGAACTCGAACAGCCGAAGATACACGTCCATGGCGGCCGCGGCGGCCTTGCCCTGTTCGCCCGCCACAATCAGGGCCGATTTCACCGTGTTGATCGCGGTCCGCACCTTGCTCGAGAGGAGCTTGATTCCGGGCTGGAGCACGACGCCGGCGGCGTCGTTGGCGGCCAGCCACTCTTGCCAGGGCGCCAAGCCGGCCGGTACCTCGGCCGACACCGAAAGGCCCTCCTCGAGCGATTCGCGGTGCCGTGCCTGCGCCAGGGCCGCATAGCCGCCGAGGTGGCGGGCCACGAATTCGCCGCGGCCCAAGGCGATCTTGTGAATGCCTCCTCCGGCGTCCTCGGGTTTCAGCGGCTCGAGGAACTTCTCATAGTCGGTCACGGGAACCAACAGCACCGCCACAGGCCGGACCTCGCTGCCTTTGGGCGGCAACACAACCAAGCCCAAGGTACCCTGGCCGTCCAATCCTTCGCCCACGCCTGCCCGGTCCTTGAGCCTTGCCAGCACGCTTTGCGCGGGTAGTCCCAATTGTTCCGCGAGCCGCTGCAACTTCGCATCCGCGTCGGCGGGCCGCTGGACCAGCGCGAAGCCCAGGGCCGAATCCGGCACGAGTTTCAGAATGTTCTCCGCACCCCGCGCGCATGTCGCCAGGCATAACGCCAGACACACAGCGAGGGAAACGGTCGGGATGAAACACCGTCGCATGACTGTCTCCTTTGTTACCAACAAACAATGCCACGACTCTGTGGCAAGTCATTCGTCCGATCGCGGCCGGTATTGGCCGCCACGGCCAAGACGAAAGACCAGCAACCAGACAACCCCCCGTTCTCGCTGCTCCGATGTTCTGCAAGGGGATGGGTTTGAGGTTGGACCATTGTTGCGCAACGATCGCAGTCGATTCGTCACGCCTCGCAGCCATCAGAACATTTGCCCCGGCAAGACGGGGTCTCTACTTCCCCCGACGCGCAAGTTCCAGCGCCTCTTTGACCTCGGTCTGAAGATCCACCAGCAGCAGTTGAACGGCGCAGACCTGACGGGTCAACTCGCTCACGTCGCTGGCAAGGCTCGAGACATGATCGCACAGCCCAGCCACGGCCGAAGCAAGCTGGGGAACGTCCTCGGCCGACGAGCCGGTCGAAAGCCGGTAAGCCTGACTCTTGATCTGGATCAACGGCGGCATGGCATCCCCCCCAGAAGCCCTGGGACTAGGATACGCGATCCGCATCCTGAAGACAAGCCTCCGGTTGCGTTTCGGCCGGCGTCTCCGGCGGGCTGCGCCGGCGGGCGAACGCCAGCAGGGCCTCCACGGTCAGCCACAGCGCCATCGCGATCACGATGATTGAGACGATGGTCAACGACCACTTTTGCCAGGGCGACAGGGTCGCCAAGCTCCAAAAGCCCGGGATGCTCAGGATCATCGCCCACATCGAGACCACGAGCATGGCCAGCATGGGGACCAGGGTGTAAACGACGGGGCGCCCGAGCTTGTAGAGAAACACGCTGACCGTCAGCAGACTGAGCCCGGCCAAGAGCTGGTTCGTGGTGCCGAAGAGCGTCCATAGGGTCTTGCCCGCCGGCACCAGGGCAAAGAAGGCGATTCCACCGACGGCGATGAGCGACGCCGTGTAGCGGTTGGCCAGCGGGTCGAGTTTCACGGAGCGGAGGATCTCCTCGACGTTGAATCGCAAGAGCCGGGTGGCCGAGTCGAGCGTGGTCAGCGCGAAAGCGACCACCGTGACGGCCAGGACGGTTTGGCCGAGGTCGAGGGGGATTCCGATCTGCCCGAGGAAGTTCGCCCCGCCGCGGACCACGGCGTTGAGTTGGGTGGCCAATCCGGCCTTGCCGATGCCGGCCCAGCTCGAATAGGGTCCGCCGCTTTGCCAGGCCGCCGCGCCCAGCCCGGCCACGCAGGCCATGATGACCAGCACGGCCAGCGCGCCTTCGACGAGCATCGCCCCGTAGCCGATGGGCAAGGCATCGCTTTCGCGGTTGATCTGACGGACCGTCGTGCCGCTGGACACCAGCGAGTGGAACCCGCTGACCGCCCCGCAGGCGATCGTCACGAAGAGGAACGGGAACCACGGCGGCGAGCCTGGTACGTCCATCCGGAAGGGCTCCGCGTCGATGCGGTTCTCGGGCGCGCCCAGCAGTCCCGCGACGATCAGGCCGAGCAACATCGTGGCCAGCGCGAAGTACAGTTGGAAGCTGTTGATGTAGTCCCTCGGTTGCAGCAGCAACCACACCGGCAAGACCGAGGCGAGAAAGGCATAGGTCAACAGCACGGCAACCCAACCGTACACGGCGGTGGATGCCGCGGTCTCGACGTTCTTGGCCGCGGCCTGGTTTCCAATGGCGGCAAGATGAGCGGTCGCCGCCCGGGCCCCGTACGGCGGCCCAAAGCCCGGATCGCCCATGCTCGGCTTGGCGTCGCGCTGGGCATCGAGGGCCTGGCGCGTCTCCGAGGGGGCAAACCACGCATAGGTTGCCACCGGCTCGCGGAGACCCCAATAGATGAACCCGGCAAACAGCACCAGGGCCGCCACCGTCGCCGGCAACAGGGCCACGCGGAACCGGTAGACCGCGATGCCGAAGGTCACGGCCACCAGCATCAGCCCGAACGACGGAATGATCGCGTCGGGATTGTAGTTCACGAAGAGGTCCGAGATGGTGATGACAAATGCCCCCATCGCCAGGGACATCAAGAAGAAGATGATCAACAGCGACAACAGCCGGGCTCGCGGGCCCATGAGATCGCGGCATACGTCTCCGATCGTGCGTCCGTCATGCCGCAAGCTGACCACGAGGGCCCCGAGGTCATGCACCGCGCCGATGAAGATGCACCCGAACATCACCCAAAGCACCGCCGGGACCCATCCCCAGATCACGGCGATGGCCGGGCCGAGGATCGGGCCCAGCCCGGCGATCGACGCAAAGTGGTGACCGAAGAGGATCGGCACGCGTGTGGGAACGAAGTCGATGCCGTCCTTCCGCGTGTGCGACGGCGTGGGACGGTCCGGCTCCAGCCGGTAGATCCGCCGTGCCAGAAACCGGCCGTAGGTGAAAAAAGCGACCACAAAAGCCGCAAAACACAACACCGTCACGACCGCCGCATTGTCGAACATCGATCGGTCCCCTGTTCTCGAAAGGCCGCAAGATGCTTGGCCCCCAGTATCGCACACCCTGGTCCGATCGGCAACGCCGGTTGGCGCGGTGGCGCGACGCGCTATAATGAGCCCGAGGGTAGACCAGGCTGCGATCGACAGAAAACGACTTGCGCAAGGAGCCGTCGGTGCCGGAAAACGTGATCATCATCGGGAGCGGCCCGGCCGCCTGG
>JANLFZ010000089.1:11460-15938 GCA_024653385.1 Thermoguttaceae bacterium
CTGGTCCGCCGGGATGATATAGCCCCGCGGGTCCCTCGTCGCCTTGTCGAAGATGGCCTCGTAATACTTGACCGCGGCCCCGCGCGCTCCGCGGCCCACCGGCGCTTGGGGCTGGGGCGCCTCCGCCCGGTCCTTCTCGACGGCCGCCTGGACCGCCGCCATCTACACGGCTCGAGCCGCCCTGGCGCCCTTGGTCTTCGAGGGGGCGATCTCCGAGGCCAACCGCCAGAACAGCACGCTGCCCTTGGGCCAACTGAATCTTACCACCGAGGTCGAGAATTTCCCGGGGTTCCCGCACGGCGATCTCGAGGCGTACCTCGACAGCGCCATTGCCCCCGACCGCCGCGCGCTGATGCCCCCGCACGAGAAGCACGGCGCCAGCGGGCCCGAACTCATGGAACTCATGCGCCAGCAGGCCGTCAACTTCGGCACCCGCATCATCACCGAGGACATCGTCGCGGTGCAGTTCGGCCAGCGGCCGTTCCAACTGACCGCCTCCGACGGCAAGACCTACCAGGCCCGAGCGGTCATCGTCGCCACCGGCGCCCGGGCGAACTACCTGGGGCTTCCCTCGGAAGAGCGGTTCAAGAACCGCGGGGTCAGCGCGTGCGCGATTTGCGACGGGGCCTTGCCGCGGTTCCGCAACAAACCCCTGGTGGTCGTCGGCGGCGGCGACTCGGCCCTCGAAGAGGCCGATTACCTCGCCAAGTTCGCCGCCACGGTCTACCTGGTTCACCGCCGCGACCAGTTGCGGGCCTCGAAGATCATGGCCCGGCGGGCCCTCGAGCACCCGAAGATCAAGGTCCTTTGGAACCGCACCGTGGCCGAAGTCCTCGGCAACGACACCGACGGCGTCACCGGCGTGCGCCTAGCGAGCACCGTCGGCGAGCCCGAGATGACCGTCGAGGCCGCGGGCATGTTCCTGGGCATCGGGCACACGCCGAACACGGCGTTCCTCCAGGACCAACTCGAGCTGACACCGAAGAAGTACATCAAGTGGACCGTGCCGTTCCGCACGAACACCAGCGTCGAGGGCGTCTTCGCCGCCGGCGACGTGGCCGACGATTACTACCGCCAGGCGATCACCGCGGCCGCCTCGGGGTGCATGGCCGCCATCGACGCCGAACGCTGGCTCGGCGCGCAAGACCACTGAGCTTGGCCCGCCCGACACGCAAACCCTTCCCACTCCCATGCCGCCCCCCGGACCATGCCGACGGACGTAGGCCAGATGGAGCTTCCCGACGCGGCGTGGCGCAGCGCGTTTCGGCGTCGGCTGCGCGCGTGGTTCGCGCGGCACGCCCGCGACCTACCCTGGCGGCGGACCCGCGATCCTTACGCCATCTGGATTAGCGAGATCATGCTCCAGCAGACCCAGGTGGCGACGGTCAAGCCCTACTTCGAGCGGTTCTTGCGCGCGTTTCCCACGATCGAATCCCTCGCCCGGGCCGACCTGCGCGACGTGCTGCGCCAGTGGGAAGGGCTCGGCTATTACCGCCGCGCGCGACAACTGCATCAGGCAGCGCGGGTGCTCGTCGAGCGGCACGGCGGGACCTTTCCGCGCGACGCCGAGGCGGTGCGGCGCCTGCCGGGCATCGGGCGCTACACGGCCGGCGCCATCCTTTCCATCGCCTTCGACGCGCGCCTGCCGATCCTCGAAGCCAACACCTTGCGCCTGTTCAGCCGGCTCTTGGCCTGGCGCGGCAACCCCGCGTCGGCGGCCGGCAATCGCCTGCTCTGGGCCATGGCCCAGGCCGTGCTGCCCAAGCGCGGTTGCGGCGGCTTCAACCAGGCCCTGATGGAGTTGGGCAGCATGGTCTGCACCGCGCGCGCGCCGGAGTGCGGCCGGTGCCCCGTGGCCGCGCTGTGCCGCGCGGCCGCCCTGGGCCTTCAGGCCGAGATCCCGCCGCCCAAGGCAAAACCGCCCGTCGAGCAACGCCACGAGGCCGCGGTGATCGTGCGCCGCGGCGACCGGGTGCTGCTCGTCGAGCGGCCGGACTTCCCCCGGGTCGCGCTCGAGGCCCAGGGCGATGCGGCCATTCGAGCCGAATTGACCGACGCGGTCCGGCGGCAGACCGGCGTAACGGTCGATCTCGGCCGCCTGCTGGTCACCCTGCGCCACGGCGTGACCCGGTTCCGCATCACCCTCGACTGCTACGAAGCGCGGCACGTGGCGGGACGCGCGCGAGACGGCCGCACCATGCGCTGGGTGACGGCCCGCGACCTGCGCGAGTACCCGCTATGCACCACCGGGCGCCGCCTCAGCCGGCTCGTGGCGCCCGACCTGGAGTCGGAGCGCGGTTCTCCCCGCGAGAAGTAGCGCGTGAAACGCACCATCTGCCTGCCATGATGACGCGTTTCACGCACGCGATGGCTTGTTCATTCGTCCGATGGTCCGAGGGCCTCGTCGGGGTTCTCGGGCGGGGCGTCCCAGTCGCGATCGAGGTGGTGGCTGCCCCGCTTGAGCAGCGCGCGATAGCGGCGGCGTGTCTCCAGGAAGAGCCACCCCAGATACACATTGCCGCCAAGCGAGCCGAACAACCCGGCCAGCGCGGCCGTCAGCGCGGTCCAGGGGCGCTTGGCGGTCGAGGACGAGTCCGCCGTCTCGTCCCGCTTCTCGCCGACGGTCTGCTCGAAGGTCGCGCGATTGGCCTTGCCCACCGGCGGCGTTTCCGCACGTTTGTCCGGGACAGGCCGGCTGTCGAGATTGGCGGGGAGCTTGGCGGGCGCCTCGCCCGGCGACGAGGCCGAGCGACCGCCCGGCAGCGACCACGCGGGCTTGTCGCCCGAAGGGCCCTGGGGCCGAGTGAATGCGCCGGGGTTGGCTCCGCCCGGTTCCGAGGAGGAACCCGAAGTGGCGTTTGGCGGGTTGGTCTTGCCTGGGCCGCTGGTGCCAAGCGATGGTGGCCAGGCTGTCCCGGTTGGCGCGGGGGAATTGGACGACCGGCGCGGCTCTTGGCGCGGCAGCGGGCCGGTGCCAATGCTGATGCGAAAACTGCGAACATCCTTCACTTGGGGGTGGATGTCGCTCTCCGCCGCAAAGCCCGCGCGCAGGATCTCCACCATTTGTGGATCGATCTGGATCAGGTACTGCATGCCGCCGTCGGGCAGCGGCTGCCAACCGACTTCGATTTCCCGTCGTGCCTCCGCGCCCAACAGGGTCGCGACAAGTAAAGCGGCCGTGCGCACCATCGGCGTCCTCCCGGATTGCCGTACTCGACCGATCGGCCCCGCCCTCTATCGTAAGGCAACACCGGGTGTTACGCAAAGACCAGGCTTGCAGATCCCTCACCCAACCGGCACAATCGAGTGCCATGACGGCCCGAAAGAAAAAATGGCTCTTCCGCGCGGCCAAGCTCGCGATGCTCGCGGTGATCCTCTGGGCCGTCCATCGTACGCTGTTTGACGCATGGACCCAGTTGACCGAGAAGTCGCCCGACGGCCCCCACTGGCAAGTGCGCATCGAGTGGCTCGTGCTGGCCGCGGGCGTGTATCTCGTCGGCCTGCTTCCGGCAGGGATCTTCTGGCACCGCGTGCTTCGCTCGCTGGGGCAAGAGGCGGGCCTTGGCGAGACGTTGCGGGCGTACTACATCGGCCACCTGGGAAAGTACGTGCCCGGCAAGGCCATGGTGGTCATTCTTCGCACCGGGTTGATCCGCAGCCATCGCGTCGATACCGCCGTGGCGGCGGTCAGCGTGTTTCTTGAAACCCTGACGTGGATCGCCTGCGGTGGCTTCCTGGCCGCAATCTACCTGGCCATCCACTTCCGCGGCCAAAGCCTGCCCATGTGGGGGGCTATTGGCCTCGCGGTGGGGGTTGGCGTACCCACCTTTCCGCCTGTGTTCCGCTGGCTGGTTCGGGTCGCCAAGTTCGAGAAACTCAACCCGTTGGCCGCCCGACAGCTTGAACAACTCAGCCACAAGACCCTGCTGTTCGGGTGGATGCTCTCTACCTTCGTGTGGGCACTTCTCGGGGTCAGTTATTGGGCGGTGCTCGAGGGAATGGGTATCTCTGGCTTAGATCCCCTGGCCGATCTTCCCCGTTACACCGCGAGCGTCGCATTGGCCACGCTGGCGGGGTTCGTCGTGCTGTTGATCCCGGGCGGACTGGGAGTGCGCGAGGCGGCGCTGGCAGAACTCATGGCCCCTTATTTAGAGGGGCTGGTTCCCAAAGCGGCGTTGATCGCCATCGCCAGTGCTGCCCTGCTGCGCGTGGTGTGGTTGCTGTCGGAGCTGGCGATTTCGGGTATCCTGTATGTCGTTGGGCCACGTGCTCCGTTGGCGTCACGAGGAGCGTCCGACGCCTGACGCGGACCAACGCGCTTTGTGCTAGAGACGCTTTGCCATTCCCTCCCATATTCCGTCCCGCCCCATATCCTCCCGGGCGCCCGTTCATGCTGTCGATCGTCATTCCTGTGTACAACGAGGAAGAAAGCCTGGAGCCTCTCTATCGGGAGATCTGCGACGTCGCTGCCGCGAACC
>JANLFZ010000090.1 GCA_024653385.1 Thermoguttaceae bacterium
CGCCACGCACAACGAGCGGCACCTGATCCGCAACGTCCAGGGGCAGCCGCTGCGCTGCGGCGTCCGGGTCGACGCGATCTACGACATCGGCCGGATCGAGAACGTCCACTTCAATCCCTGGTGGAGCACCCAGCCCAAGCTCTTCGCCTGGCAAAAAGCCCACGGCGAGGCCTTCGTCTTCGCCCGCACCGACTGGCAATACGTGCTCAACACGTTCTGCTTCGGCTACCACGTGGGCTACCGGTTCATGGCGAGCAAGGCGGGCGTGTGCAACGGGAACTTCCTGGGCATCGGCGCCGACGACTGCGAGACGGCGGTCGTCGTCGATCAAAGCGCGCCGATGGGCCTGTTGATCACCAACGGCGAGTTTGTTTCGTTCCGCGGGCCCAACCCGACCATGGTCGAGGTGGCCAAGACGCACACCGGCACCGTGCGGTTCGTCAATTGCGCGTTCTGGGGCCCGTGCCACCAGATCGCGCGGATCGCGGGGCGCGGCACGGTGGGGTTCGGCGATTGCACGTTCGTGCAGTGGGACGCGAAGAAGGAGGGCCGCGCCGCCCTCCAGATCGCCGAGGGCACGGTGCTGGTGCGCGGCTGCGAGTTCCGCGAGGACAAGCCCCAGATCGAGCTGGGCGAGGCCGTGCGCCGGGCCGTCATCGCCGGCAACGTGGTCGCCGGCGCGGTGCGGATCGACAACCGCAGCAAGGGCAACGTGCGCGTCGCCGACAACGTCGGCACGAGCCCCAGCCGCGAATTCTGACTCAACCAGCCTTGACGGAGGACACCGGTATGGACGTACTCGAAGCCTTGCACACCCGACGCAGCATCCGGCAGTACCAGGACCGCCCCGTGCCGGCCGAGTTGATCGATCGGCTCCTTCGCGCCGCCATGGCGGCGCCCAGCGCCCGCAATGCGCAGCCCTGGCATTTCGTGGTGCTCGACGACCGCACGCTGCTCGACGCGATTCCCGAGTTCGCCCCGAACGCCCCCATGGTCCGAGGCGCCCCGGCGGCGATCCTGGTGTGCGCCGAGTTGAGGCTCGAACTCTCGCCGGGGTACTGGCCCGTCGATTGCGCCGCCGCCACCGAGAACCTGTTGCTGGCCGCGCACGGGCTGGGCCTCGGCGCGGTGTGGTGCGGCATCTATCCCCGGGAGGAACGCATGGCCGGGTTCCGGCGCCTCCTCGACCTGCCGAAGGGCATCGAGCCCCACAGCCTGGTTGTGTTGGGATACCCCGCCGAACACCCCCCAAGCCAGGACCGCTACCGGCCCGACCGGGTGCATCGAAACGGCTGGTGAAGGGCCGACGACCCCAACGACACGGAGATCCCGTCCCGCCATGCCCGACGAATCCCTGCTCTTGCTTTTCGACGAGGTCCGCGGCAAGACGCTCCGTTTGCTCGACGGCGTGACGGACCAAGAAGCCCGGTGGACGCCGCCGGGCCTGCACAACCACATCCTCTGGCACGCGGGCCACGCCTACGTGCTCGTCGAGTCGCTCGTCCTGGAGTCCCTCGGAAAGCGCCCCCAACTGCCCGAGGGCTGGTTCGAGCTGTTCAGTTGGCGGAGCGATCCGGCCCGCGTCCCTCGGGACCGCTGGCCCCCGTTGGCGCAGGTCGTTGCCGAGTTGAGCGCGCAGCACGAGCGCCTGCGCCGGCTCATCGCGGGGCTCGGCGACGCGCAACTCGGCGGTCCCACGCCGGGCGGTCGCCGCCGCACGGCGCGCTACGCGATCGTTCACAGCCTGCACGACGAGGCCTGTCACTCGGGCGAGATCTGGCTCTTGCGCAAACTCCTGCGACGTACCCAGGACATCCGGCCAGGCACATCGGGACCGGCCGAGGCATAGGGCCCGGCCGTCCCTGCGGGCGAAACGCTACGCACCCGAGGCCGGCTCGGGCGGCCCCGTCGGCTGGGTCGGCGGCGCGGGCCGTTTCTCGAGGGGCGCAAATGCCGCCTTCCAAAGCAGCACGAGAAACGTCAGCCCGAAGACGCTGAACCCGATCACGTGGCCCCAGTCGATCCAACGCCGCAATCGCGTGGGATCGAGATAGGTCTCGGGCAGCCGGTCTCCTCGGGGGTCGCCGTCGCTATGGGCCGCCAGCGCCGCAAGCCCTCGCACCGACAGGGGGCCACCAAGAAAACGCACGCTGCCGTCGGCCATCGCGACCTGACCCCCGCCGCCTTCTTCCACCACAAAGTAGCCGATTCGGTAGCCATGCCCCGACGGGATCTCCCGCGGCAGCGACTCGGCCCCCGCCAAGACCGCAAGGCTGGGATCGCGCGGCTCCATCCAGCAGATATCCGAATCGGCCCACTCGACCACCAAGAGCGTCTTGGACGTATCATCGGTCCCATCGCCGAGCCGACTGGAACCGCTCTCCGGCCAGTACGTTCCCGAACCCGTCACGACCACGTAGGGGGTGATGTAATGCTCGTCACGCCGGGCAGCGCTGGGGCATCGGTACACCGAAGGCATCTTGGGCGCCAGAAGCCGGTTCTTGGGGCCATCCCACGGCTCGTTGAAATCGTATTGCTTGTAGAGGTCCATCGCCTCCAAGTACGGCAGGATCAGCACGCGCCAACTGTGCATGGGCTTGCCTTGCGCGTCGCGAACCACCGCGGGCGGCAAACACCCGTGCATGTCGTGGTAGTTGTGCAGGGCCAGGGCGATCTGCTTGAGGTTGTTCGCACATTGCGCCCGCCTGGCGGCCTCGCGAGCACACGAGAAGGCCGGCAGAACGAGGGAGATGGCGAGCAGAAAGAACAAGGCCAGCAGCAAGCACCCGAGCGATGCGCCGCTGCGCAGCAACCGGATGGCGATCAAGAGGAGCATCAAGTAGAGGGCCAGAGCGATGCCCGCCACCCCGAACGCCCCCACCGACGAAGCCACGTACACGAAGATCAAGAACAGCGTGCCAAGCCGGATCTGCATGGTCGGTCTCCTTCCGGCGCTGTCCCGGTGCTCGTCGGGCGCCAGCATATCGGGCCGGCCGCCCGCCCCGCAAGGACCAAGGACATTGGTCCGAGACCGGCCCAAACGGCCTTGCACGGCCTTGCACCGAGCGTCTTCGCCTCGCCTTTTGACTCCGGGGTTTGGCGGGTATGATGAGGAGTTCCGAGGCCCACGTTGGCTATCGCAACAGTCGCTTTGCACGGCTTGGATGATCGTTCTTGGCGTCGAGGGAGTCCGAAAGCACTATGGCCCCGAGCCGGTTCTGGCGGGGGTGACGTTCGAGGTCCATTCCGGCCAGCGCATCGGGTTGGTGGGCCCCAATGGGGTGGGTAAGACCACGCTCCTGCGGATCGTGGCCGGCAAAGAAGACGCCGATGGCGGCCGCGTCGACATCCATCCTTCGATCCGAGTGGGATACCTCGATCAACATCCCTTGGCGGGGTGCGAGCGTACTCTGTGGGACGAGGCGAAGTCGGCCCTGGACGACCTCTTCGCCCTCCAGCACGAAGCAGTCGACGTGGCCCATGCCTTGAGTCAAACCACCGACGAGGCGGAACACCGCCGCCTGGCCGCCCGGTACGACTTCCTTCAGCAAGAGTTGCACCGGCGCGATGCGTACAACCTCGACTACAAGATCGATCGCGTGCTGCACGGCCTCGGATTTGCGGAGAAGGACTACCGGCAGCCGGTCGCCTCGCTCAGCGGTGGCGAGCAGAACCGGCTGATGCTCTCGAAGTTGCTCTTGGCCGAGCCCGACCTTCTGCTTCTGGACGAGCCGTCGAACCATCTCGATCTCGAGGCCACCGAGTGGCTCGAGGAGTTCCTTACGACCAGCCGGGCGGCGATGATCGTCGTCAGCCACGATCGCTACTTTCTCGACAAGGTCACCACGCACACGTTGGAGTTGTTTCGCGGCACGGTCGAGACCTACCCGGGCAATTTCTCGGCCTACTGGCGCCAGAAGGCCGAGCGGCTGCTCGTCGAACGGCGGACGTACGAGAAACAGCAGGAAGAGATCGCCAAGGCCGAGGACTTCATCCGCCGGAACCACTACGGCGAAAAACACGCGCAGGCCGAGGACCGGCGCAAGAAGCTCGAGCGCATGGTCCGCGTCGCCCCGCCGCGCGAGATCGAGGCCCCGGCGATGGGCTTTCCCCCGGCCGCGCGGAGCGGCGATATCGTGGTCCGGGCCGAGCGCCTGGCCAAGGCGTACGACCGGCCGCTGTTTGCCGATCTCTCGTTCGAGATCGCCCGAGGACAGCGCTGGGGTATTCTGGGGCCCAACGGCTCGGGCAAAACGACGCTGTTGCGGTGCATTCTGGGGCGCGAGCGGCCTGACGCGGGCCGGGTGCAGCTCGGGCAGGGCGTAGTCGCGGGCTACTTCGACCAGCACTTAAGCGGCCTGGACGACGACCTGCCCGTCGTCGACGCCATCCGGCCCCAGCGCAAGGAGTTCAACGAGCAGAGCCGCCGCAACCTCTTGGCCCGATTCGGCCTGACCGGCGACACGGCGCTTCAGAAGGTCGCCAGTCTCAGCGGCGGCCAGCGATGCCGAGCAGCCCTGGCCCGGCTGGCCGCGTGTGACGCCAATTTCCTCGTGCTCGACGAGCCCACGAACCACCTCGACCTGTGGGCGCGCGACGCCCTGGAACGGTCGCTGCGCGAGTTCGATGGCACCGTGCTCTTCGTCAGCCACGACCGGTACTTCGTCAACCGCGTGGCCGACCACCTCCTGGTGGTCGAGCCGGGCCGGTTCCGAGTGGTCGAGGGGAATTATGACACGTATTTGCTGTTGGCGCGGCATTCTGACGCCCAGGGGCCGCCTTCCCAACGCGACGGCAAGCCCAAGGCCGAGAAGCGACAAGCCAAGCCCGACGCTTCCTCCGGCCTACCCACCAGAAAGCGTAAGTTCCCTTACCGCAAGACCTCGGACCTCGAGGCCGAAATCCTCAAGCGCGAATCGCGGATCGAGGAATTGCACCATCTGTTGGCCCTGCCCGAAACCCACCGCGACGGCGACCGCGTTCGCCAGTACAAGGCCGAGATCGCAGAGCAACAAGAGGCCCTGCAAACGCTCTACGCCCATTGGGAAGAGGCGGTCGAGCTGAACTGGTAGAGAGCCGGCTCGACGAGGTGGCCGTCAAGTAAATTGGACAGGATGGGCAATCCGGGTGATATTTGCCGCATTCCCTCCGTGCGCCCTCTACCCCCGGGTGGATTGGTCTTTCGCCGCCTGACGTCTTCGGCCGGGGTGCAGGCCGCCGCACGCGGTTCGACGGTGTCTGCCCCCCTTGGTGTTCCATGAAGCGCCCCAGCCCTCGGTGCCGATACCACAGGGTGGGGAGGCCCCATATGCGGCTGGGAACCGCGCTTTGTGCGATCCTGTCATCCCTGGCGGCCTTCGGCGCAGCGGCATTGGCCGCGGTTGCCCCGGAGGAACTGCCGCCCGTCATCCCCACGCGCCAAGCCTACTTTTCCATCCCGTTTCGCATCGATCCGCAGGCCGGCGCCGCAAGTTCGGTCACCGAAGTCCACTTGTACGTGTCGGACAATCGCGGAGCCACGTGGCGTCTGGAGAGCCGGGTTGAGCCGGCGGCGGGGGCGTTTCCGTTTCGGGCCCCCAAGGACGGGGAATACTGGTTCGCCATCCACACCCTAAGCCGTAGTGGCCCGTTGCGTCCCCCCGCCACCGATCGGCCTGGGCTGCGCGTGGTGGTCGACACGGTTCCCCCCGGCCTCCAATTGCAGGCCAGACGCGGCCGCGGGGGCGAAGTCTCAGCCCAGTGGCGCATCGACGAGCCGAATCTCCGTCGCGAGAGCTTTCTGCTCCAGTATCGCGCCGGCCCGTACCAACCGTGGCAAACCGTGGCGGTCGATCCTGCCTGGTCCGACGGGACCGGCCCGGTCTGGACCGGCGAGGTCACCTGGTGGCCTCAGACCGCGTTCGAGCGTCTGGAGATTCGAGCCGAGGTGTCGGACACGGCAGGCAACACCGCGGTCAGCCATGCCCAGATCGGCACCCAGACCGAGACCCGCGGGGACCAGGGTACAGCCGCGTCGCATGGCGGAGGCGGCCCGGCGGGTCCCGCGCCGGCAACAGGGCCGGGGGCGACCTCGGCCAGACAGACCGGGTGGCGTTCGGCAACCTCGTCGGCGGACCCGGACGTCCCGCCAACGGCTTCGGGGCCCCTTGCCGGAAATGCTCGCGCGCCCGACCCTCCGCGCGACGAGAACCCCGTGGCCATCCAGTTCAGCCCGGGCTCCGGCGATCGAAACGCCTCGTCGGGGCGCGCGTCGGCCCCGGCCGCGGCAGCCGGGTTGCCGCCCGGTGTCCGGCCGCGCGTGGTCGGCGCCAGAAGGTTCCAACTGGAGTATGACGTCGAATCGGTCGGGCCGTCCGGCATTGCCCGGGTGGAACTCTGGGGCACCCGCGACGGCGGTCGCACGTGGACCAGCTTCGGTCTGGACGACGATCGTCGAAGTCCCTTTTTCGTGACGGTCAACGAGGAGGGGGTTTTCGGGTTTCGCGTGGCCGTCCAGAGCGGGGCGGGCCTGGGGGGCGACCCGCCGAAAAGCGGCGACCCGCCCGATCTCTGGGTCGCCATCGACCTGACCAAGCCCACGTGCCGGATCCTCTCCGCCGAGCAGGCCGCCGGGCCGCAAGGCGGCCAGTTGATCATCCGCTGGGAGGCCGCCGACGCCGCGCTGGCTCCCAAGCCGGTGACGCTTCTTTATGGCCAGGACCGCGACGGGCCGTGGGTGCCCATCGCTTCGGGCCTGGAGAACTCGGGCCAGTATGCCTGGACGATCGACCGACGCGTGCCCTCGCGCGTGTACCTCCGGCTCGAGGTGCGCGACGAGGCGGGCAACCTGGGGATCTTCGAGACCCGCGAGCCGGTCTCGCTCGACCAACTCCGGCCGACGGTCCGCATCCGCCAGGTCCGGCCGTTCGAATGACCTTGGGCCTTGACGCAGGGCACGCGGTCGCCGAAGATCGGAAGGGGCGGTCGGGGTGAATCGCCCTGCCGCCGCCTCGACCGCTCTGGCCCACCCAACGGACCTTTCAACCGCGAGAGACCCGCCATGACGACTCGCTTTTCCCGCCGCAAGTTGCTTGCCACCTCGGCCCTGGCCGCTGTCACCGCCGCCACGAAGCCCTTCAAAGCGCCCTACGTGCTGGCCGACGCCTCGCCCAACGCGAAGGCCGGGGTGGCCGTCATCGGCGCGGCGAACCAGGGGTCGATCAGCGTCAACGAGGTCGCCCGGCTGGGCGAGCGGTTCGTGGCGTTTGCCGACATCGACGAGCGGCAGTACGCCAAGACCCAGAAGACCCTGGCCGAGTACCCCGACGTGAAGTTCGACGCGATCCCGCGGTTCTTCGACTATCGCAAGATGTTCGACAAGATGCACAAGCAGATCGACGTGGTCTTCGTGTGCGCGCCGGACCACCATCACGCGACCGCCTCAATGATCGCGATGAAGCTGGGCAAGGGGGTCTACTGCGAGAAGCCGTTGGCCCATTCGATCCACGAATGCCGGGTCATGGCCGAGGCCGCCCAGAAGTACAAGGTGACCACGCAGTTGGGCAACCAGGGCCACAGCCGCGAGGGCATCCGACGACTGTGCGAGTACCTCTGGGCCGGGGCGATCGGCAAGGTGACCGAGGTCCACGCCTGGGCGCCGACCGGCCGGGGCGGCACGGGCGGGCGCCTGCCCACCAAACCCGTTCCGCAAGGCGTCCACTGGGACGAGTGGATCGGTCCGGCCCAGTACCGCGATTATCACGACGAACTCCATCCCGCCCTGTGGCGAAGCTGGTGGGAGTTCGGCGACGGGTCGCTGGGCGACTGGGGTTGCCACAATCTCGACGGGGCCTTCTGGGCCCTCCACCTGGGCCATCCGACCAGCGCCGAGGCCATCGAGCGCATCGGCGGCAGCGACGAACGGTTCCCGCTGGTCAACGTGGTGCGATGGGATTTCCCGGCCCGCGGCGAACTGCCGCCGGTGAAGGTCTTCTGGTACGACGGCTATCGGGCGGCGAAGACCGCCAATCCCAAGAAGGAACTCGGCGACGCGATGGAAAAGTCGCAGAACCGGCCGCCGATCGTGCTCGAGCTGGAGAAGAAGTACAACCGCCAATTCGGCGACGGAGGCACGATCTACGTCGGCGACCAGGGGATCATGTTCAGCGGCAACTACTGCGACAGCCCGCGGATCATCCCCGAGGAAAAACATCGCCAGTTCCCCGTGCCCGAAAAGAAGCTCCCCCGCCTCAAGGGGACTCACCAGGCCGATTTCCTCCGGGCCTTCAAGGAAGGCACCAAGGCCTGCTCCGATTTCGAGTACGGCGCCCGGCTGACCGAGATGCTCTTCGTCGGGTGTCTGGCGGAACGGGCGGGCCTGAACCAGAAAGTCGAGTGGGACGGCGCCGCCATGAAGGTCACCAACCTGCCCGAACTGAACCGAATGGTCAAGCGCGAGTACCGCAAGGGCTGGGAACTCTAGGCCCTCGGCTTGGCGTTCTTCTTGGGCCATCGAACCCCGAACGGGGTAGGAAGCGGGTGGCGAAGCAACGGCTTGCCCGGACTTCGCAGGTTCGGTAGTCTACTGGTTTCGCACCCCGATGGCCAACCCCTCCGGCGATCATGAGTGACCCCTACTTCCAGTCGTTGTTCGCCCAGCGCATCGGCGGCCCCAATTACGGCAAGGGCACGGAGATCTACAAGTTCGAGAAGATCAAGCGCGCCAAGCGCAAGGCCCTGGCCGACCATCCCGAACGCCGACTGATCGACTTCGGCATCGGCGAGAACGACGAAATGGCGCCCGAGTCGGTGCGCCGGGTCATGGCCGAGGAGATCAACCGGCCCGAAAACCGCGGCTATGCCGACAACGGCATCATGGCCTACCGGGAGGCGGCGGCGCGGTTCATGGACCGGGAGTTCGGGGTGAAGCTCGACCCGGCCACCGAGATCAACCATTGCATCGGCACGAAGACCGCCCTGGCCATGCTGCCGGCGGCGTTCATCGACCCGGGCGACGTGACGCTGATGACCGTGCCCGGCTACCCGGTCGCCGGCACCCACACGAAGTACTACGGGGGCGAGGTCTACCGGCTGCCGCTTTTGGCCGAGAACGACTTCTACCCGGATCTCGACGCGATCCCCGCCGAGATCCGCCGCCGGGCCAAGCTCTTGGTGATCAACTATCCGAACAGCCCCACGGGCCAGGTGGCCACGCGGGAGTTTTACGCGCGGGTGATCGAGTTTGCCCTGGCGAACCGGATCGTGGTCATCCAGGACGCGGCCCATGTGATGTTCAGCTACGGCCGGCCGCCGCTGAGCTTCCTCCAGGTGCCCGGCGCCCGCGAGGTGGGCGTCGAAGTCCACTCGATGTCCAAGGGATGGAACATGATCGGCTGGCGCCTGGGTTGGGTCTGCGGCCACGAGCGGATCGTGCGGGCCCTGGCCGACGTGAAGGACAACTCCGATTCGGGCCAGTTCATCGCCATCCAGAAGGCCGCGGCCGCGGCCCTGGATGATCCGGAGATCCCGCGCCGCATCCGGGCCAAGTACCATCGCCGGCTCTCGAAACTGGTCGAAACGCTGCGGCGGTGCGGCTTCCAGGCCCGCATGCCCGGCGGCACGTACTTCCTCTATGTGCCGGCGCCCAAGGGCATCGAGGGCGGACCTCGCTTCCAGAACGCCGAAGAGGCCAGCCAGTACCTGATTGCCGAGCACTCGATTTGCACGGTCCCCTGGGACGATGCCGGGCCGTTCCTCCGCCTCTCGGTGACCTACGAGGCGCCGGACGAAGCGGCCGAAGACGCGTTGATGGCCGAGACCGAACGCCGGCTCAAGGCCCTGCGCCTGGTGTTCTGAGGGCCTGGAAACCGACCCCTTGAGCAACCATGAACATCGTGGTTCTCGACGCCTACACGTGCAACCCCGGCGACCTGAGCTGGGATGGTCTGCGCGCCTTGGGCCCCTGCGACATCTACGACCGCACGCCCCGCGACCAGGTCGTGCCCCGCGCCCGAAACGCCGAGATCGTGCTCACGAACAAGACCGTGCTCGACCGCGATGCGCTGGCATCGCTGCCCGAGCTGCGCTACATCGGCGTGCTGGCCACGGGCTACAACATCGTCGATGTCGCCGCGGCACGGCAGCGCGGCGTGGTGGTCGCCAACGTGCCCGAGTACGGCACGCCCACGGTGGCTCAGGCCGCGTTCGCCTTGCTCTTGGAACTGACCAACCACGTCGGCCATCATGCCCAGACGGTGCGCGAGGGCCGTTGGTCGGCCTCGCCCGACTTCTGCTACTGGGACTATCCCCTGATCGAACTGGCCAGCTTGACCATGGGGGTGGTGGGCCTGGGCCGGATCGGTCGGGCCGTGGCGCAAATCGCCCGGGCGTTCGGCATGACGGTGCTCGGCTACGATCGGTATGCGCCGCGGGTCGCTCCGGACGAAGTCCGGCTGGTGGACCTCGATCAGCTATTCCGCCAGAGCGACGTCGTCACGCTCCACTGCCCGTTGACCGAGGAGAACCGGGGACTCGTCCACGCGGGACGGCTGGCGCTGATGAAGCCCTCGGCGTTTCTGCTGAACACGGCCCGCGGAGGGCTCGTCGTGGACGAAGACCTGGCGTGTGCCTTGAACGAAGGCCGACTGGCCGGGGCGGGCCTCGATGTGCTCTCGGTCGAGCCGCCCCCGCCCGACAATCCGCTCGTGGTGGCCCGAAACTGCCTCATCACGCCGCACATCGCCTGGGCCACCCGCGCGGCCCGCGCCAGGCTCATCCACACGGCGGTCGAGAACATTCGAGCCTTTCTCCGAGGGCAGCCGGTCAACGTGGTCACCTGACCCTCCAGACGAACCGTATGACCGAGACGGCGTACGACTTCGACGTGCTGGTCATCGGCGCCGGACACGCCGGAACCGAGGCGGCCCTGGCCGCTGCCCGGCTGGGCGCCAAGACCGCCTTGCTGACGTCGAATCTCGACACGGTGGGCCAAATGAGCTGCAACCCGGCCATCGGAGGAGTGGCCAAGGGCCAGATCGTGCGCGAGATCGATGCCCTGGGCGGGGCCATGGGCCGCGCGATCGACGCGACCGGCATTCAGTTCCGCATGCTCAACCGCAGCAAGGGGCCCGCCATGCACGGTCCCCGGGCACAAGCCGACCGCCGCGCGTACCAGCAGGAAATCAAGAGGATTTGCGAAGAGCAACCCGGCCTCTGGCTCCGCCAAGAGACCGTCGAGGAGTTGCTGGTCGAGAAGACCGCCCAGGGCCGCGCGGCGGATCGGCCGGGTGCCCCGACCGGGGAGCCCGGCTGGCGCATGCTCGGCGTGCGCGTGCAGGGCGACGCCGTGTACCGCGCTCGGTCGGTCGTGCTCTGCGCGGGCACCTTCATGCGGGGCTTGCTCCACTACGGGCCTCAGACCCTGCCCGGCGGCAGGGCTGGCGAGCCCGGCACCAGCGGATTGAGCCTCTCGCTCGAACGGCTGGGATTCCGGCTGGCGCGGTTCAAGACGGGCACGCCCCCGCGACTGAACGCGCGGACGATCGATGTCGATCGGCTGGCAATTCAGGAGGGCGACGAGGCCCCCGAACCCTTCTCGTTCCTCACCGAGCGACTCGAGGTCGCACAACTCCCTTGCTGGATCACCTACACCAACCCGGCGGTCCACGAGTTGATTCGGGCGAACCTCCACCGGGCGCCCATGTTCACCGGTCAGATCCAGTCGACCGGCCCCCGCTATTGCCCTTCGATCGAGACCAAGGTCGTCCGATTCGCCGATCGCCCGCGACACCAGATCTTCCTGGAACCCGAGGGCCGCCGCACCCAGGAGCTGTACGTCAACGGCCTCTCGACCAGTCTGCCGCGCGAGGTGCAAGACGCGATCGTCCGCCGGATCGCGGGCCTCGAGCGGGCCGAGATCGTCCGGTACGGATACGCCATCGAGTACGACTTCGTCCCGCCCGACCAGTTGCAGCCGTCGCTCGAAACGAAACGGGTTGCGGGCCTGTACCTTGCCGGGCAGGTCAACGGCACCACGGGGTATGAAGAAGCGGCCGGGCAGGGCCTCCTGGCCGGGGTCAATGCCGCCCTCCGACTGGCCGGCAAGGAGCCCCTGGTGCTCCGCCGCGACCAAGCCTACCTGGGCGTGATGATCGACGATCTGGTAACTCGGGGTGTGGAGGAACCTTACCGGATGTTTACCAGCCGCGCGGAGTACCGGCTTCGCTTGCGGCACGACAACGCCGACCGGCGACTCACCCCCATTGGCCATGCCCTGGGACTCGTCGACGAGGCCCGTTGGCGCAGGCTGACCGACAAAGAGAGCCAAATCGCGCAAGTGAGCAGACTCCTGGAGGAAACCCGAGTCGGCGGCCTCACTTTGGCGGCCCTCTTGCGTCGAACCGAGACCACCTGGGATGAGGTCGTGGCGCTGCAGCCGCCGCTTGCCCACCTGGCGCGCGACGTGGTCCAGCAGGTCGTCTACGACGCCAAGTACGCGGGCTACCTCGCCCGGCAGGAACGCGAGATCGAGCGGCAGATGCGGCTTGCCCAGCGGCGTATTCCCGAGGGGTTCGAGTACGACCGGGTGCGTCACTTGCGAGCCGAGGCCAGGGAGAGGCTGGCCCGGGTGCGGCCTGCGAACCTTGGGCAAGCGGGGAGGATTAGTGGAATCACCCCGGCGGATCTGGCCGTCCTGATGCTCCATCTCGAAGGAGGGCGGTAGCAGATCCTCGCACGGATGTTCCAGGCTTCCCAGCCTCGCGGTTTTCTCGACGGCGCGGGATCGACTTCCCCGACGTCCCCTGCCCTCGGATGCCCATAAGTTGCACTAACTCATTGATAGAAAAGGGCTTAAAAAAACAGGACCAGTATTGACTCGGTCGGGAAGATAAGTATAATTGGTCCCTGTTGGCAAACTCGGTAATGTCGGAAGAGCCGGGCGAGCCTGCTGTTTGCAGCGGTGTCGCGGGGTGCATAGTCTGCGGATACCCGCGATTCAGGGCGAAGTACCCGCGAGTTTTCCACGGAAAGGAAGTTCACTCACCTATGGCAACGAAGACGGTGTTCACGACCGGCGAAGCAGCCAAGATCTGCAAGGTCAGCCAGCAAACGATCATTCGTTGCTTCGACTCGGGCCAACTGAAGGGATTCCGTGTGCCGGGCAGCCGGTTCCGCCGTATCCCGCGCGAGCAACTGTACATTTTCATGCGCGACAATGGCATCCCGACCGATGCCCTCGAAAGTGGCAAACGCAAGGTCCTCATTGTCGATGACGATCAGGAGTTGGTCGAACTCATCACCGACGTGCTGGAACGCGATGGCCGATTCGAGATCCGGAGCGTCAACAACGGGTTCGATGCCGGCATGATGGTCAAGGAATACCGGCCCGACATCATCGTGCTCGACATCATGCTCCCCGATATCAACGGCAAGGAGGTCTGCCAGCGGGTCCGCAGCGACCGCACCATGGACGACGTGAAGATCATCTGCATCTCGGGCATGGTCGAGGAAGACCGCGTCAGCGAGTTGCGGGCCGCCGGCGCCAACGACTTCATGCACAAGCCCTTCGAGGTCGAACGCCTGCTGGAACGGATGTGCCAGTTGCTCGATATCGAGGTCCCTGCCCGATAGCTCCAACAAGGTGCATTAGCACCCCCCTTTCGGAAAGCTCGCGGTCGTGGTCCCCGGTCACGGGCATGGGGCGAGCGGCTAGGCTCCCTTTCCGGGCCGATCGTGTCCGCTCGCCCGGGAGGCAACTCGGGGTTCATGCGCGATCTACCCACCCTGGTCCTCGGTCACGCCGGCCTCGTCCTGCCCATGTCCGACCGCTCCGCCGCGCTCTTGGCGGAGCTGCTTCTCGAAGCCTCGGTTGGATCGCATGGGGCCGCAAACCCGATCGACAGGCTCTCGGAACAACTTGCACAAGACCCCCCCCTGGCTGTCTGGGTCGCGGTTCGGTCGCGGACGCTGGCCCCCAACCCACCGCAAACCATCCCCGAGGCCGCCCAATGGCTCTGCCATCACGCACTTGCGGTGCTCCAATGGGATTCACCGGCCGCCCCTGGCACCGCAACGGGGGACCACCAGGAAGTCTGGGCCGACCGCGTTGCCCGAAGCCTCGAGCTGGCCGATCTAGCAGCAAGACTAGCGTCTTGCCGTGGACAGCGTGCCTCGGCCGAGGCAACTTTGGCCAGCCTGTGCTACGCGGCAAAGGAATGGGTCCCTAACCCCCAGGCACCCGGTCTCCCTCTGCCAACGGGGTGGCTTCTGGGGACCGATCCCCCGGAGGTTGCCGAGGCCAGCGAGATTCTGGCCGGCCGCAAACCCCCTGTTCATGGCACGGCCGACCCCCGAGCATGTCGGACCGCCTTCCTCGAGGCACGATGCCGCTGGTTAGAGCACGTGCCCGGCGCCGGAGCTACCTTGCCGGCGCTGAGTGCGTCGCTGGCACGGTTGAACGACCTCCAGACGCGGTTTGAAACGCTCCTCGAGCACGAAAAACTCGAGGCCCTGGCCGAGTTCGCCGCCGGGGCGGGACACGAGATCAACAACCCCTTGGCGAACATCTCGGGCCGAGCCCAATTGCTCTTGCGCGACGAGCCCCATCCGCAGCGGCGGCGCGAACTGGCGACCATCGTCGCCCAGGCCCAGCGGGCCCACGAGATGATCGCCGATCTGCGGCTTTTCGCCCGGCCGCCCCGCCCGGAACCTCGACGCACCGATCTGGTCGGCTTGGTGGACGACGCGCTGGGCGAACTGGCGCTGGAGGCGGCCGAGAGATCGATCACGATCGTTCGCACGGGCGAGCCGGGGCCGATCGAGGCCGAGATCGATCCGGTGCAGATCCGCGTGGCGATCCACGCCCTGGGGCGCAACGCGCTCGAGGCCATCGGATGCGACGGCCACGTGGAGGTCGCCGTGCGACGCCGCGGCGACCACGTGGAACTCCGTGTCTCGGACGATGGGCCAGGCATCCTCCCCGAACACCGCCGCCACCTCTTCGACCCGTTCTACTCGGCCCGTCAGGCGGGCCGCGGGCTGGGCATGGGCCTCTCCAAGGCGTGGCGCATTGTGACCAATCACGGCGGCTGCATCGAGGTCGCCGACACCGAGCGAGGCGCGGCGTTTTCCATCGTGCTGCCCGCGCCAAGGAAGGAAGAAGAAGGATGAGGGATCAGGCGTCCATGCCTCCGGCTCCTCGTCCGCCCCTGGCGTTGGTCGGCGCGGTTCCGTTGGCGCTGGTTGGGCTGGCGGCCTGCGTACTCGCGTGGCGGCGCGTGGTCGGCGGATTGCGGACCCCGCTTGCTTGGCCCGGGCTGGTCGTCCTCGGCGCGGCAGTGGCCCTGTTGGCCGTTGCCGCGCGATGGGCCCAACCAAAATGTCGCGGAGCGGTTGCCACGTCGGCCAGTTGGCCGATCGGCGTCGCCCTTTCCGCCATGCTGGCCGTCCTGGGACTGGCCGTGAGCCTGCCGGAGACGTCGCCCGGCGGGCTGGCCGCCTTCTGGAGCATCCTGGTCGCCGAAGAAGCGTTGGCTTGGAGCCGACACGTGCGACTCCGGCGCGACGTCCGACGAGACTTCGCGGCGGACGACCAGACGCTCCAACATCTCGTCAGAACGCGGTCGCCCGATGGAATCGAGACGATCGAGGGTTGGCTTCGGGCGTCGCTGGCGCCGGGCCAACGCACCACCTCCGTCCACGTGGCATTCTGCCCTCCGCTTCCCATGCCGCCCGAGGTCGCCGTGGAACAGGTAAACGGCCCCCCAGCGAAAGTCACGGCCGCGCAAACGCTCCCCTACGGAGTCCGCTTCGATTTGAAGCTCGCCGAGCTAAGCGACCAGCCGTGCGAGGTCGTTCTGCACTGCACTGCCC
>JANLFZ010000091.1:0-2714 GCA_024653385.1 Thermoguttaceae bacterium
ATCCGCCTTCGGATACGGCCGGGCCGTTGGTGGCGACGATCGAAGGGCCCACCGAAGTCGCCCGGACCGACGCCCCGCTGGTCGTGCGCGTGGTGTTGGCCAACCGCTCGGAGCAGCGCATTGCGGGGACCGTCGAGTTGAAGGTGATCGACCGTTGGCGCGTCGAGCCGGCCCGGCCGGTCGCCTTCGTGGTGGAGGGCCGGCAGTCGGTCTCGCGCGAGTTCAAGGTCGTCGCGGGAGAAGGGACGTACTCGGCCCACTACCCGATCCACGCCTTCGCGCGGTTCGAGGCCCAAGGCGAGACGTTGGTCGCGCATCCGATCCTGGTGCTCGAGACGAAGCTTCCCCGGGCGCCGCGGCCGCCGCAGCCGGTCGCGTGGAAGCCGGTGCGGATGGCGGAACACGGCGAGTTGGCGTTGTGGCGGATCGGGGCGGCCCGGGCCGTGGTGGCCGTGTTCAAGGAGCCGCCGCGGACCCTGCCCGCGGGCTGGCAGGGAAGCGATTCCCGGACCGGCGGCACGATGCACGTTGAGCGGTTTGCGCTGGGGGGCCAGGGGCGCGACGTGGTGCGCATCCATCCGCCGTGGCAGAACGGGTTGGTCGGCACGCTCTTGGCCGAGTATCCCGTGCAGCTTCCCAAGACGACGCCCATCAAGCTCTCGTTCGCCAACGCGATGACGCCCGAGGGGCAAAGCGACGGGGTGACGTTTCGCGTGCGGGTTGCGCGGCTGGACGCCCCGGAGGGCGAGTTCGGCAAGGTGGTCTTCGAGCGGCACACCGCGGCGAAGACCTGGCAAGAAGGCCAGGCCGATCTGAGCGAGTTTGCCGGCCAGGCCGTGCGCATCCAGTTGGAGTCGCATCCGGGGCCCAAGAACAACACCGGTTGGGATAGTTGCTTCTGGGCCGAGCCGGTGCTCTCGGCCGGTGCGCCGCCGGCGCCGCCGGAGTTTCCGCCGAAGGGGATTGCCGGGTCGCGCGTGCTGGGCACGGTGGGCCGGCAGAAGCCGTTGGCCGTGCGCGTCTGGCCGGGGCGGCGGGGGCTCTTCGACGCCGTGGTGGGTTTTGCCGATGGCGACCGGTTGCTGGCCTTCCGCGGGTTCGAGGTCCGCGTGTTGGGCGGGCGCATCGACGATGCGCGCTCGCCGCTATTGCTCCAAGAGGTCAAGGAGGAGCCTGCCCAAGGCTATCAGGTGCGGCACCGGTTCGAGAGCGACGCGGGCCCGTTCGACGTGGTGGGGCGGCTTTTCGTGGAGCGGGGGGTGCTGCGGGCCCGATTCGCGCTCGAGAACGGTCCGCCGCCGAAACCCTGGCTCCGCGTGCGCCTGGAGGACGTGGCCGCCGGCCCTTGGAGCCAGTCGGCCCGGCATGTCTACGCGGGCGAAGGGAACGTGATCCGCGACCCTGGGCCGTTCCGGCTGGGCTTCGACGGGCACCAGCTTGCCACGTCGTTCGTGGGCTTCGACTTCGAGACGGCGTCGGTGGTGCAGGGGGTCGATGTTCCGCCCGACCACCTCGAGGTCGCCCCGGACCGGCGGCACTACTCGCTTCACGTGCCGCACGCGCAAACCATGACCTTCGTCGCCGACGCGGACGTGTGGGAAGGGGTCAAGGCCTGGCGCGACACGAACGGACTGACCGCCGCCGGCGGCGTCGAGCGGGCGGCGGGGCGTTTCGTATTCGACCTCTGGGGCGGACAGTACGCCGAATTGGCCGCGAAGCTCCGCCGGTCGTTCCGCTATGGGCTCGTCGACGCGATGGCCATCGTCCACAACTGGCAGCGGTGGGGCTACGACTACCGCCTGCCCGACATCTATCCGCCGAACCCGGCCTATGGCACGCTGGCCGACATGCAGGACCTGATCCGCGCCTGCAAGGACGCCGGGGCCTTGATCGCGGTCCACGACAATTACATCGACTTCTATCCCGACGCCGAGAGCTTCTCGTACGAGCACATCGCCTTCCACGCCGACGGCACGCCCGTGCGGGCCTGGCTCAATGAACACCGCAAGGCCCAGTCGTACCGGTTTCGGGCCGACCGCGTGGCCCCGTTCCTAAAGCGGAACCTGAAGCTCATCCGCCAGCACATGGCCCCGTCGGCCTACTTCATCGACGTGTGGTCGAGCATCGGCCCGTACGACTACTGGACGGCCGACGGCGCGTTCTTCGATCGGGTATCTACGCGCACGAGTTGGGGCGAGCACTTCGCCTGGATTCGCGACCTGCTGGGCGATCGCGCGCCGCAGATCTCCGAGAGCGGCCACGACCAGCTCATCGGCTGGTTGGACGGCTCGCAGGCGAACCACCTGCGCGTGGGCAAGCCGGGCAGCAAGAACCGTTATGGCTCGTGGTGCGTGTGGGATATTCCCCACGGCGACGCGGAGCGCACGCCCTGGTTCGACGCGGCCCACCACGACCGGTTCGTCCAGCACGGGGCGGGCTATCCCAGCCGGTACGAGGGCGGGCTCGACCCCAAGCTCCACGGCATCTACAGCGACGACTACCTATGCACCGAGGTCCTGACCGGCCACCCCGCCATGGTGCCCGAGGCCTTCGGACGCCAGGTGGTGCGCAAGTACTGGCTGTTGCACGACCTGATGCGGGCCTTGGCCTTGCGGCGCATCGAGGCCGTGGAGTACGTCGGCGGCGACCTCCATCGGCAGCATGTGCGTTGGTCGGGTGGGGGCGACGTGTGGGTCAACCGCGGCCCCGGCGAC